>DASZYU010000050.1:0-11319 GCA_035545215.1 Puia sp. | reverse complement strand
CCTCACCACCGGTGTCAACCTGTCGCAAATGGAACACGACGCCAAGCAACAGGCCTATGCGTCCGACATCACCTATGGCACCAACAACGAATTCGGTTTCGACTACCTGCGGGACAACATGGTGCATTCCCCGGACGAGATGGTACAGCGCAAACACCACTATGCGATGGTGGATGAGGTGGACAGTGTGCTGATCGACGACGCGCGTACGCCGTTGATCATATCGGGCCCGGTGCCGAAAGGGGACGACCAGCAATACCATATCCTGAAAGGGCGGGTGGAGAAACTGTTCGAGGCCCAGCGAAGGGTTTGTAACCAGTTCCTTGTCGAAGCAAAGAAAAAGCTGGCCGAAGGCAACGACGACCCCAAGGACGGCGGGCTTGCGCTGATGCGCGCCTGGAGGGGCCTTCCCAAATCGGGCCCGCTGATCAAGTTCCTCAGCGAACCGGGTATCAAGGTGCGGCTGCAAAAGGCTGAAAATTATTACCTGTCGGACCAGGAGAAGCAAATGCCCGTGGTGGACTCGGAACTGTATTTCAACATCGACGAGAAGAATAATTCGGTGAACCTGACGGATAAGGGCATCCAGATGATCACGCGCGAGGGCGAGGACCCCGAGTTCTTCATCCTTCCCGACATCGGCGTCAAACTGGCCGACATCGAAAAGGCAGAAGGCAACCATGAAGATAAGTTGCAGCGGAAGGAACAACTGTTGAACGATTACGCCGTCAAGGCCGATCGTATCCATACCGTTCAACAGTTGCTGAAGGCTTATACGCTGTTCGAAAAGGACGTCGAATACGTCGTCCTGGACGGGCAGGTGAAGATCGTCGACGAGCAGACGGGCCGTATCCTGGACGGCAGGCGTTACAGTGACGGTTTGCACCAGGCGATCGAAGCGAAGGAGAACGTGAAGATCGAGGCGGCCACCCAGACCTATGCGACGGTCACGTTACAGAACTATTTCAGGATGTATCACAAGCTGGCGGGGATGACCGGTACGGCCGAAACGGAAGCAGCCGAATTATGGGACATCTACAAGCTGGATGTGGTGACGATCCCGACCAATGTGCCTGCCATCCGTAAGGACCACCAGGACCTGGTGTTCAAGACCAAACGCGAGAAATACAGGGCGGTGATCGACGAGATCGAAAAGCTGCGGAGCGAAGGCCGGCCTTCGCTGGTCGGTACCACGTCGGTGGAAGTGAGCGAGCTGCTGAGCAAGATGCTGCAGGTGAAAAAGATCCCGCACAACGTGCTCAACGCAAAACAGCACGCCCGCGAAGCGCAGGTAGTGGCTGAAGCCGGTCTTGCCGGAGCCGTGACGATCGCCACGAATATGGCGGGTCGTGGTACGGATATCAAGCTGGGCCCGGGCGTAAAAGAAGCCGGCGGTTTGGCGATCATCGGCACCGAGCGGCATGAGAGCCGCCGCGTGGACAGACAGCTCAGAGGGCGTTCCGCCAGACAGGGCGACCCGGGTACTTCGCAATTCTACGTTTCGCTGGAAGACGACCTGATGCGCATGTTCGGGAGCGACCGGATCGCCTCGCTGATGGACAAGATGGGTTATAAGGAAGGAGAGGTCATCCAGCACAGCATGGTGACCAAGAGCATCGAGCGGGCGCAGAAGAAAGTCGAAGAGAACAACTTCGGCATCCGCAAAAGGCTGCTCGAATACGATGACGTCATGAACAAACAGCGGAACGTCGTTTATAAGAAACGCAATCACGCTTTGTTCGGAGACCGGCTGGCGCTGGACCTGGACAATGCCTTCTATATCGTGGCCGAGGGGCTGATCAATTCGTTCCGCGAAGGCGACGATTACGAGGGTTTCAAGCTGTCGACGATCGTCAATTTCAGCATCGATACGCAAATCACGCAGGAAGAATTCCTGAAGGGGGACGTGCAGCACCTGGCCGAGAGGTTGTACCAGGAGGCCACGCAGAACTACGAGAACAAATTGTCCGAGCTGCGGAGGCAGGCGCTGCCCGCGTTCCAGAATATCCGGGCGACGCAGGGAAGCCATGTCGAGAACGTGGTCGTTCCGTTCACCGATGGAAAGAAACGGATCAATGTGCTGGCGGGTCTGCAAAAGACCCTCACCACGGAAGGCCGCGAGCTGACGAATGCCGTGGAAAGACAGATCACGCTGGGTATCATCGACGAGGCCTGGAAAGAGCATCTCCGCGATATGGACGACCTGAAGCAAAGCGTTCAGACCGCCTACCTGGAACAAAAGGACCCGCTGGTCATCTATAAAGTGGAGGCTTTCGAGCTTTTCCGAAGGATGGACAGCGATGTGAACCGGGATATCATCAGCTTTCTCTGTCACAGCGGTATCCAACAGTCCAGTCAGCAGCAGGCTCCGCCGATCCGCGAAGGCCGCGAACAGAAGACCGATATGAGCAGACTGCGCGTAAGGAAAGACGAGATGGCTGCGGCAGGCGCGGGAGCGGGTGCTCCGCACAATGGTGCGCCGACCGAAGGCGGCCGCGACTATTACGAACCGAGCGAACCTGTCAAGCATGAACCGGTGAAGGTCGGTCCGAAGATCGGAAGGAACGATCCGTGTCCGTGCGGCAGCGGCAAGAAATACAAGAATTGCCACGGAAAGGACGCGGCATAAATCAGCGAGTCACGAGGCTGATGCGCAGCCAGACCGGTGTGGCGCCGAAGGCGGGACCGCCCCAGTCGGTTTCGTCGCCATTGAGGATCCGTCGGGGCCTGAAGACCCCGTCGGCGAATGCGCCTTCTTCCACTTTTACATATTGCCAGGCTTTTGCGCTATCCGCGCCCGTCGGCCGGAAGGTGATACGGCATAGCGTGCCGGTTACGAGGAAAGTATTTTTCCCCCATGCAACGAACAGGGCTTTGCCGGTGGCGTGTTCGTTGGGCCGCAGGCGGTCTCCCCTACCCGTTCCGAACCTGGCGGTGGCTTCCCATCCGGGAAGCGCGACAGTCTGCGCTGAATGATCGTCGGGCTCTACGAGGGCGCTGATGCTGTTTTCGAAAGCCCACTGCGCGAGCAAGGAGGAGATGGGCGCGAACAACCCATATTCTTTTGCGATGGCGGACAGTCGTTCGAAGGCCGGCGCCGACCGGTCGGCGGGCGGAGCGGTCCGGGCCACGGGCGAAGCGACCGGGGCGGACATTTCTTCGTTGCCGTCGATGCCGAAAAACGAGAAACCGATCCCTCCATGGGCAAGCGTCGGGTAAATATATTTGATCTTGTCGGGTGTCAGACCGCATTCCGGTACGAACAGCGGATTGTCGCCGCGCGAGTAGAGGTCGAGCACTTTCAGGCATTTTTCAGTGCCGTCGAGATAGATGTCCGGCGAAAGGATGTCGATCGCAGGGGCCGCCGCTTTCCATATGGGGATGACGTTGTCGGTCGGACCGCCGCTTTCATACCCGGAGGCGATGGGATGCGTGAGCGGATCGCGGAGGGCAGCGTTGACATACAGGGGTAAAGCATACCCGGCCTTGCCGGCGGCTGCGACCTGCCCGATGAAAGAGGCGACGGACCATGCGTGAAAGTATTCATCCGCGTCGTTCCCGAAGACCTGTTGCCAGGAGCCTTTCCCGGCGCCCGCGTGACCGAGCGCTTTGAGGATGTCCGGCTTCAGCAAGGCAGCGGGCACCGGTTGTTCGAATCGCTGCTGAGCGGCGGGCGAATAGTCGCGAACGGTACCCCATGATCCCGGTTCATTTTCCACCTGTACCATGATGACGGTGCGCCCGGGATCTGTCTTTTTGAGATGGCGCATGACCGCCGCAAAGGCTTTCTTATCCGCCTGCAAGGTAGCGTCGGCGATGGGAGAAGGCGAATCTGCGGGTTTCCCGTCCTTGCCGATGCAGTTGGGGTAGCGGCCGGCGTCGCGTTTCATCCAGGCGGGCATGTAGTGGTTGCTGCCGTTCTTCCAGGTTGCGAACCAGAGCAGGACCAGGCGGAGATCGTGATAACGGGCGCCGGCGAGGAGCGTATCGACGAGGGAAAAATCGAAGCAGCCGGGTTCGGGCTCTATCTGCTCCCAATAGATGGGGACTTCCAGCGTGTTCGCCTGTATCATCGCCGCCGCGTCCCACAGTTGGGGAAGGAGCGCCGGCCATGCGCTGGAATTGTGGGCCTGGCCGCCGAGGAGGAAGTATGGTTTGCCGTCAACCAGCAGCTCATGGCGGCCGTTCTTTTCGATCAGGGAGGGCATGGGCGCTGCGGGTTGGGCGCGGAGGGTCTTCGCGGCAGGCGGGTGGAGTGCGCCGGGTGCGGGCATGGGCGCTGCGGGTTGGGCGCGGAGGGCGGAGAATAGAACGAAATGGAGCAGGCAGCAGACGATTTTTTTCGGCATGAGGCGAGGGCGTTTGGGAAAGCAAGTTTATCGATTTTTCCTACATTTCCCCGGGATGAGGGGAGCTATCGCCGGAACATACAACAACGGGATAAAATATGAACAGACCGGTCCTCCTCCCGGCCCTTGGTTTACTTTGTTCCGGCGTCATGGCGCAAAGTGAAGGTTTGAATCAGAAGGAGATCCGGCTCCTGCGGTCGCGGCGTGGTTCGATCCGTCGCTGTTGCAGGTGGCAGGACAAATAGGGGGGACGGACGCACCGTACCCGACATGGCAGGCCGTCGTGAATTCGCTGGGACGGTGAAGGACGAGCGCGGGGTCGACCGTGGTGATGCGCCGGGACGGGGAGGGGCAAACGATGTCTGGCGATGGCAAATACCCTGCGAAGGCGAAGGACGAGCGCGGGTCGACCGTGGTGAATGCGCCGGGACGCTGATGAGCGGGTCGGTGGAGACGATTGTTTTCCCTAAATTGGGCGCTTAAACTCCACATACATATTATTATGAGAAAATTTCTGACTATGTTGGGATTGGTTGCCGGGCTCTCGGCGGCGATCGCCCAGCAACGTCCTGCTAACCCCAATGTCCCCCCGTCCGGCACACCCGGAGCCGGCGCACGTGGCGGGGCTGCCGCACAACGATCGGAACCCAAGCCTTACAAGGAAGTGATCACGGAACATGCGATCAGCCATACCGGGCTGTTCACTGTTCACCGGGTCGCGGACAAATGGTATTTCGAGATCCCGGATTCCATCTTCGGGCGGGATATCCTTGTGAGCACCCGTTTCAGCAGGACGGCGACCGGCGGCAATTACGGCGGCGAACAGGTGAACCTGCAAACGATCCAATGGCAAAAAGGTCCCGAACACACGGTCTTCATGAAAGTGTTGACCATTGTGAATGTGGCGGCCGACAGCAGCCAGCCCATCGCACAGGCCGTTCGCAACTCGAATGTGAACCCGATCGTCGCTTCGTTCGACATCAAAGCCTATGGCAAGAGCGCGGACTCCACTTCCGGCACGGCGGTCATCGACGTGACCGATTTTTTCAAGGGAGACAATCAACCCGTGAGCCTGACGCCCGGCATCAAGAGAAGGTTTAACCTGGCGGCCATCTCGGCGGACAGGTCGTATATCGAAAGCATACGTACGTATCCGATCAATACGGAGATCAGGACGGTCAAGACGTGGACTGCTTCCCCAGTCCCCGCCGCACCTACGATGGGTGGCCGCAACCCGCAAGGTGAGTTGCCCGCCGCAGAGGAAAGCGGAGCGGTGACGATGGAACTGAACAACTCCTTTTTATTGCTGCCCAAGGTGCCGATGCACAAGCGGCCCTTCGATCCGCGGGTCGGCTTTTTCGCCAGCCGGTATACCGTTTACGGCGACGATGAGCAACGCGTGCAGGAAGACGAGTTCATTCACCGGTGGCGGCTCGAGCCGAAAGACGAGGACATCGAGAAATGGAAGCGCGGCGAGCTCGTCGAGCCGAAGAAACAGATCGTTTACTATATCGATCCCGCCACTCCGAAAAAATGGCGTCCTTACCTGATCGCCGGTATCAATGACTGGAACGTTGCTTTCGAAAAGGCGGGTTTCAAAAACGCCATCGTGGGCAAGGAATGGCCGGAGAATGACCGGACGATGTCGCTCGAAGACGCCCGTTTCTCGGTCCTCCGGTATTTTGCCAGCGACATCCTGAATGCATACGGTCCGAATGTCGCGGACCCGCGCAGCGGGGAGATCCTGGAATCGCATATCGGTTGGTACCACAACGTGATGAAGCTGGTCCATGACTGGTATATGATCCAGACCGCGGCGGTCGATCCGCGCGCGCGCCGCATGAAGTTCGACGACGCGCTGATGGGTGACCTGATCCGCTTTGTATCGTCTCATGAGGTCGGGCATACGCTGGGCCTGCGGCACAATATGGGCAGCAGCAGCAAGACGCCGGTCGAGAAGCTCCGCGACAAGGCGTGGGTGGAAGCCCACGGTCATACGGCCTCGATCATGGACTATGCGCGTTTCAATTATGTCGCGCAGCCGGAAGACAATATCTCCGAGAAGGGTTTATATCCCCGTATCGGCGATTATGATAAATGGGCCATCCAGTGGGGCTATGGCTCCATTCCCGACGGCAGGACCGAAGAAGACGACAAGAAATCGCTGAACAAACTGATCATCGATAGCCTGACGGCCGATCCGCGTCTGTGGTTCGGCGGCGAGGGGCAGAACTTCGACCCGCGTGCGCAGACCGAGGACCTGGGCGACAATGCCATGAAGGCAAGCTATTACGGCATCCTCAATCTGAAGCGTATCCTGCCCCAACTGCCCGAATGGTGCAAGGAAGAAGCCGACCGCTATGACAACCTCGAAGAGATGTATGGCCAACTGGTGGGCCAGTTCTCCCGGTACATGGGGCATGTGACGAAGAATGTCGGCGGCGTACAGGAGACCTTCAAAAGCGTCGAGCAGACGGGGGACGTGTATGAAGCGACCCCGAAGGCCACGCAAAAAGAGGCCGTCGATTTCCTCAACAAGAACCTGTTCGCCACACCGACCTGGTTATTGAACAAGGATATCCTCAACAAATTCAGCAATCCCGCGGATGAAGATCAGGTGAGCACGGTGCAGGCGAATGTCCTGAAGAGCCTGTTGTCGGCGGGCCGTCTATACCGGCTGGCGATCTGCACGCAGCGTTACGGACCGGGCGTCTACAGCGTGGACGAGTTGCTGACCGATGCGAAGAAAGGTGTCTGGGGTGAGCTGGCTACGGGCTCCACGATCGATCCGTACCGGCGCAATCTGCAAAAACAGTATGTTCAGGCACTGATTGCGTTGATCGGTAATGAAGCGCCCGCGATGACGGTGCGTCCTGCGAACCTGCCACGGGGCCTGGTGATCTTTAGCGGTGATATCCGGTTCACCGACGTCCCTTCGATCGCGCGTGCACAGCTGGTCGAACTGCGGAGCGAAATCGGCGTGGCCATTGCCCGTGAAGCGGACAAGGTCAGCAAGTATCATCTCCAGGATGTGCAGGAAAGGATACGGCAGGCGTTGAATCCAAAACAATAAGATCGCGCTTACAGATAGGGAACCCCCGCTCGCGCGGGGGTTTTTTTTGCGCTACGGCGCGGCTGAGACAGCGAAGACCTCAAGGGGTTTCCTGTACGAAGGCGCTGCGGCGAGGCTGGGGCACCGTACACGCTTCTCCTTTGATCGCGTGCCACAGGACGGCATTCATGAGCCGGTCGGGGATCCGATCGGGATCGGAAAGGTCGAAATGGCGCGACAGGTCGGCGGAGGGGCCAGAGGCGGTGTTCCGCAAATCGAGATCGACCTGGGCGGGCAGCGCAGCGAAGGCCGTGGTATCGGGAGTCATGGTAAAGCTGGCGTAGAGCGGCGTGGAGGAGGCGTCGAACTGGCTCATTGGCGGAAGGCCGAGGATCAACTCCATCGTCCGGAGGACCGAAGTGGTGGAATAGAGCGTGTGGTCGACCGAATGGCGGCGGACATAGGGGCTGATGATATAGGCGGGCGAGCGGTGGGCGTCGACGTGATCGGGGCCGTCCTGGGCATCGTCTTCGAGGACGAAGATGGCGGTCTGCGGCCAGATGCGGCTGTGCGAAAGGTGCCCGACGAGCCGTCCGAGCGCGAGGTCATTGTCCGCCACCTGTGCGACCGGCGTGTAAGAACCGCGGTGGAGGCCGCTGGTGTGGTCGTTGGGAAGATAGATCGTACTGAAATGCGGCACGGCGTCTCGGTTCACCAGCGAATCGAAATCGCGCTCGAATACGGCTTCGCGGCTGATATCCCGGATATCGAGGTTCCAGCCCGGGTACTCCGCGCAATAGTTGGATCGTTTTTTCAGGACGGGCAGCGTCGGGTAACCGTTGTCCATGAACTCGCCATAGTTGCGGAACGAGACGCCGGCGCGATCGCAGTAGTCCCAGATAAAACCGTTGGTCGGGTTGGCGATGGGACGGTGGCCATCGAAATCGTACTCGCCTCCGCGACCGCTGTAATTGGTCGGCCATGTCTTTTCGGTAAAGTCGGTGGCGTAACCTGCCATCGACCAGTTGTGCCCGTCGGCGCTGACCTCGGCGTCCACGTAAAAATTGTCGAGCAGGACGAAGTCCCCAACGATCGCATGCGCGTTAGGGGTGATCGTTTTGCCGAAAAGAACGAGACTGGTGTCGCCGTTGCCTGCGGTCACATCGCCCAACACCTGGTCGTAGGTGCGGTTTTCCTTAAGGACATAAAAGACATATTTGATGGGGGAAGGTTCGCCGGGCCGGCGCGGGATCGGGTTATTGTCCTGGCCGGGAGCGGTTTGTTCTTTTTCGCGCGAATAGGAAGAATTCGCATAGACCTGTTGTGTATACGACGCAAGGACGGCGGCGGCGGGGACCGGTATCATCGAGAGCGTTCCCTTGAGCATGCTGCCGATGTATTGGCGCGGATGTTCGTCCGAGCGTTTGTAGTTGCCGGCATGTTCCATCGGATCCGGGCCATACGGATCGGGCATGGAGGAGAACCCCTTACCATTGGCGACGAGCAAGGTTCCGTGTGAGACCCGCACCGAGGTGGGATACCAGCCGACGGGGATGAAACCCAGCGAGCGGCTGTGGCCGGGTTTGGAGACATCGAAGACGGCGAGGCAATTGTTATCGGCATTGGCGATATAGAGCTCGTTCGCATCGAGTGCGACGCTGTTGGTGGTGGAACCGATGGGGGCGTCGGGCGATAGCGCGGTGTGCAGCGTCTCGATCACCTTTCGCCGGCGGATATCGATGACCGAGACCGAATTGGCATTCGCATTGGCGACATACAGAAGACGCCCCTGGCCGTCGAGCGTCATGTCGTTGGGATGAGCTTCGGTCTGCACCGAATCGCGCAGCCGGCCCTGTTGCGTATCGAAGATCCATATCCGTCCGGCGCCCCAGGCGGATATATACAGTTCCTTTCCGGAAGGAGAGAGGACGGCCGTGCAGGCTTCCGCGCCGAGCGGCGTTCTCGACAGGAGTTTGTTGGTCCGCGTGTCGAATACATAGAGCGCATCGTCTTCTTTCGTCACCGAATAGAGCCTGCCACGGGTGTCATCGAGACAGAGGCCCGAGGGACTGATGGAGGCGGCGGGCCAGGCTTTGCCGAGCACCAGGGTGTCCGGGGCGACCAGGGTATCGCCGCGGAGGGTCCAGCGGATAATGCAGTTGTCGTTCCCGCCGGAAGCATAGAGCCAGGGGTGGCGTTTGCTGAAAGCCAGACCGAGCCATGCCCGGTTCATTTTTACCGACGCGGTAATGCGACGGGTGTGAAGATCGATGAGGTCGATGGTTTGCATGCCGTTGCCGTTGTTCGTGACGGCCGCATGGATGCCGTCCGGGGCCAGGGCGATGTTCAGTGGGAGATCGGAGCTAAGCGGCAGTCCGGTTCCGGCGGGGCTGAGGTACCAGCCATTGGGCAACTGCGTGCGTTGGGCGCGGCCCGTGAGACAGGCGAGGAGGGCGGCAGCGACGATGGTCTTTTTCATGGACTAAAGATAAGGGGCCCCCGCTACGCGGGGGCCCCATGGAAAGTGATCTTATTGTTATTCTAACCCATATTTCGTCATGTAGCGGTGATACAACTGCGTTTGCTTGTTCTCCAGGCTTACTTCGCGTCCCTGGATGAAACAGTGTTCGATCTGGCTTGTCCGCATGTCGAGGATGTCGCCGCCGCTGATGACCACATTGGCGTCCTTACCGACTTCGAGGCTCCCGGTGCGGTCGTCGATGCCGCAGATCCTGGCGGAATTGAGCGTGATCGCCTCGAGCGCCTGTTCTTTGGTCAGGCCGTAGGCCGCCGCCGTGCCGGCGTTGAAGGCGAGGTTGCGATAGCGCGATTCCTCGTGGTTGTCGTTAAGGGCGAACAGGACGCCGGCCTTTTGCAGGACCGCGGGCGTTTTGAAGGGCTGGTCGACGTCATCGTCCTCGGTGTTGGGCAGGGCGTGCAGCTGCTGCAGGATGACCGAGATATTGTTCTTTTTGAGCAGATCGGCGATCATCCAGCTTTCACTTCCGCCGACGATCGTCACATCGAAGCCGAACTCTTTGGCGAAATCGATGGCAACGAGCATTTGTTTGACCTGGTCGCCGTGCACGAAGAGCTTTTGCGTATGGTCGAAGAGCCCTTTCACGGCCGCGAATTTCATATTCGTTTGCCTGTGTTCCGGTTCCGACAGGTAGGCTTTCGCCTCCGTGAAAAAAGCCTTGAGCTCGTCGATCTTCGCCAGCGCCTCTTTCGTCGGGTCGCCCGCTTGCTGCAGAGCTGCAAAACGTCCACCTCCTCCGCCGAACCGGCGGGGGCGGACCATGAAGCTGGGCAGATTGATATGGATCGCGTTCTCCATCTTATAGGCGGCGTCTTCCCAGTTCCATGCGTCGAGCTGCACGATCGTCGACGAGCCGCTGATCGTACCTCCTTCGGGCGTGATGCCGGCCAGCAGGATGCCATTCGCCCTGAGCGTGCCGATGATCTTCGAATCGGTGTTGTAAGCGACGATCGACCGGATGGTAGGGTTCAGATCGCCCAGCTCCAGGTAGTCGTTCGAACCCCTGACGCCGCTGCCTATTTCTTTTAGGCCGAGATCGGTAACGGGCAGGATCAGCCCGGGATAGACCTGTTTGCCTTTGGCGTCCAGGACCTTCGCGCCCGAAGTATTCGACGGGGCGCCGGTGCCGACCTTCACGATCTTGCCGTTGTCGATCTCGATGGTGCCGCCTTCGATGACCTGGCCGTTGCCGACATGAATGGTACCGCCGGTGATGATGAGCCGGCCGGCGTACGGCTTCGCGGGATACACGTCGTCCTGGGCGTTCACGTCCGAGCCGAGCAGCAGGAGCGGGAAGAAAAGTATGATGAGTCGTTTCATTGCGTCAAATTTTTAATTGGAAGAATTTTCACCATCGCCGTCGCTTAGGTCGACGGTCA
>DASZYU010000049.1:0-19679 GCA_035545215.1 Puia sp. | reverse complement strand
AGGTTTTTTCCTTCCGGGTCCTGCCAGGTGAAGTTGAGGAAACCGGTGAGTTTCGCGTCAAACGCCAGGTCGAGCACCGATTCGATGCCGGTGATGTTGATAAGTCCCGGGTTCTTATCCGGAGTCAGGCCAGACAGGTTTGCGAGCACGATGACATCCCGGAGTTCATTGCGAAAACCGTTCACCTGCAGCCTGGCACGATTTGAAAGGACGTATTGGAGATTGACCTCGTAGGTGTGGATCCGTTCGGGTTTCAATTTAAAGTTCCCGCCCGGAGTCTGGTAAATCTCGAGATTGGTCGGGGGTCGGAAGGCTGTTCCGTATTGCAGCTTGACGGTCAGTTTATCCGAGGGCCGGTTCACGATCGCGAGCCTGGGATTGAAGCTTTCTCCGAAATAGCTGTTCTTGTCGAAACGCATGGCCGCCGTGAAGTCGGTATTTCCCAGCCAGCCCGTTCCCAACGTATATTGCGCATACCCGCCGAAATTGTTGCGGATGTCGGCTGTTCTTGGCAGGAAAGTCGAATGGAGGTTGACAACGGTGTCGACTCCGTCAACGAGGAAGACGGTATTCGGGTCGAATGTCGATTTTCGGGCGCCTCTTTCCACATTGTCCTGATAGAAATCGAGGCCGGCCGAAAGGTGCTGCCGGGTCGAGATCGCGTAATTGGCCTTCAGGTCGCCCATGACCCGGTTGGAGTAACTGGCGACGAGCGACCGGATCATCCGGTGGCCATCCGCGGTCACGTAGATGTAGGAGTTTTGCCCGGTACCGGTTTCGCGATAGATCAGCCTGGCCATCACCTCGAGTTTTGCGGAAGGCTTGTACTCCTGCTGGATGAAAAGCGTGCGATAAAAGGGATCGTCGAGACCCGAGCGTTCGCCATTGAAATTCCTTTGCATGACCCCTACAATCCCCAGGTTCTTGTTGCCCTGGGCCGGAAGTCCGAGATAGGCCGTTGGGCTATTGGAATACGTGCCCCAGCCCATCGGAGTGCTGCTCGTTCGGAAGCCCAGCGTAGTGACGTAGTGTTTTGCCTCGTAGCTGACCGCCCCATTAAAGGAATATGCCTTGTCGACATAAGAAGACGAATATCGCGGGTCGCGGTTCGTGAAAACCGGTCCATCGGTACTGAACAGGTTGCCCGACAGCTGGAATTCAAGGCCCGCCTTGCGCGCCCCGACGGCGACTTTTGCGAAGGAGGTATTGTAGGCGCCGAAACCGGCTTGTAGTCGCATACCCTGGATATCCCTTCCTTTTTTGGTGATCAGGTTGATCACGCCGCCGAAGGCGAAGGCGCCATACAGGGAGGAAACGGGTCCCCAAACGATCTCGATGCGTTCCACGTTATGCAGATTGTAGGCGGGCCCTGCCATATCGTTCGATCCCAGGATATTGTTCTCGGGAATGCCATCGATCATTAGCAGCGCCCGCAGGTTCTCGGCTCCGTACATGCCGCGGAAATAGATCAGCGTCGGTGCGTAGCCATTGATATGTATCATGTCGATGCCGGGTACATCGCGCAGGGCGTCCTCGAGCTGCTCGTACCCGCGATCTTCTATCTGTTGCGCGGTGATGACGGTAATGGTGGCGGGCGCTTCCGCCGTATTCTGGAGATAGCCGGACGGCGTGACTACTTTGATGTTCATGAGGTCCTCGAGAGAAAGCTTCAGGAGGTTTTGAACGTTGTGGGTGGTGTCGTTCTGGGCAATGGTAAGGGCCGGCATTGCGAGGGCAGCGCAGCATAACAAAATGACGATCCTCATAAGTGGTAATGGGATCCGGAAGGATCCGGGCTAAAGTTAAGGCATCCATCCTTTATACGCAATTGAAAACCTTTCAGATACCGGGAAAGTCGCTGGTACGGATTTTGCAAAGACGCTAGGTTTTTTCGAGGAAACGGTAATTCCCTTCGTTGTACCGGTCACCGATGTTGGGGAAGCGTTCGAGCAGCGCATCGATTCGGACAAAATCGTCTGGCGTCACCGTCACATCGAGCGCCCCGGCGTTTTCTACCAGGTATTTCCTTCGTTTGGTCCCCGGAATGGGGATGATGTGTTTACCGCGCGCCAGCACCCAGGCGAGCGCCAGTTGGGCGGGTGTGCAACCTTTAGAGGCGGCAATGTCGGCGAAGCCGGCGGCCAGCCGTTGGTTGTTGTCCGCGTGTTCGCTCTGGTAGCGGGGCAGCGTCCGGCGGAAATCGTTTTCGCCGAGCGAGGCGAGGTCGAGGGTATTGGTCATCAGCCCTCTTGCCAGCGGGCTGAAGGGTACGAAGGTGATGTGCAATTCCGCGCAAAGGGGAAGCACCTCCTTTTCGACGCCGCGCGTCAGGATCGAGTATTCGCTTTGCAACGCGCTGATGGGGTGTACGGCATGCGCGCGGCGGATCGAGGCGGGAGAGGCCTCGGAGAGCCCCAGGAAACGCACTTTCCCTTCCCTCACGAGATCGGCCATGGCGCCGACGGTGTCTTCGATGGGTACATTCGGATCGACGCGGTGTGCGTAATAGAGGTCGATGACGTCGGTGCCGAGCCGCCGGAGGCTGGCTTCCACGGCCTGTTTGACATAGGCGGGCGAACCGTCGAAGGTCGTCAGCCGGCCGGAGTCGTAGCCCCTGAAACCGAATTTGGTCGCGATGAAGATCTTTTTGCGGTGGCGTCGCAGGACGCGCGATACGAGCTCTTCGTTCTGCCCGTTGGCATAGACGTCGGCTGTGTCCCAGAACGTGATGCCGAGACCGATGGCCTTTTCAAGGGTTGCGATGGATTCTTCGTCGTCGGGCCGGCCATAGCCATGGTTCATGCTCATGCAGCCGAGACCAATCGCGGGTAGTTGGATTGCAGTGTTGCCCAATGTTCTAAATTGCATATGCTATGGAGGATTATGTTATAAATGTCGGAAAAGTCGAGGAATGGCAAACCGTCAAAGATATGGGCGCATTGAACGAGGTGTTCCAGCGGGCTAAACGCACACTGGTAGGCGGAGGGACCGTGGCGCTGGTCAGGGAACAGCGGAATGGCGAGGCATACCGGTTCGAAGAATTCACCAATCTCGAAGATTTCGAGGTGTACCGTAAGCAAGTTTACAAATACCTGCCGGAATAGTTCGCGACCCGGCCGGAAATAAAAAGAGGCCAAACTTGCGAATGGCCTCCTTCCGGCTCCTGCCGGCAGATTATTTTTTGGAGCAACCCGGTTAAGCGAAATTAACCGAAGGTTTCCATGATTTATCTGTAGATAGCATGAATACCTCCTTTTTTTTGGTGAATGATAGACCCAAAGATACGAAAAAAACCAAAACGAATCAAATAGACTGGTCGGTCTATATTTTATAAAGTTTTCATATCTTTAACTTTATGAAGGAATCTGCGGTCAAAGACCGGATACTCAACACGGCGTCGCGGTTGTTCTACGACCAGGGGTACCACGTCACGGGTATCAACCAGATCATCGACGAGGCGGACATCGCGCGGGCTTCGCTGTACAATCACTATCCTTCCAAGACCGATCTTTTGCTGGCCTACCTGGACCGGACGAACGAGGCCTGGTTCCGGGACCTGGAACGTTACCTGCACCCGCTGCCGACCGCGCGCGAGAAACTGCTGGCGCTCTTCGATTTCCGCATTCACCGGCAGCGGAGCTCGGGCTATCGCGGTTGTCATTTCAGCAAGATCACTGCCGAGACGAGCGATGACGAACAGGTATTCCAGCGGGTGAAGGCCCACAAGGAACGGTTTCGCGCGCTCATCTGTCAGCTCGTCAAAGATGCCTGGCACCGCCATGTCCTCGATGACGATACGCTGGCCACGACCATTTTTCTCTTACTGGAAGGGGGGATCGCGCTGGGCGCGATGTACCGGAACTCGCAGGATGCCGATAGGGCCAGGAAGATCGTCGAAAATCTGCTGTAAAGGAGGATGACCCGCCGGTGGGGGTCGTCAGGGGACGATCGTTCGGGTTGCGCCCTTTGCATTGGTGATCGTGACGGAGGTCACGGTACTGTCGATCCACAGGAAACGGGCCGACTGCGACAAAAACGACGATCCATAGTAAGCCTCCTGTTTTTGGATCCTGCCATCTCTGAAATGGATGATGGCGCTGCGGTCGCCGGGATCGAGGGGTATCGTTTTCTCCTTTCGTTTCAATTCGAATAGTTTGAGCCGATCGCGGTACTGGCTGGCCGCAGCCAGGTATCTGCCATCGCTGCTGCGTAATCGTACCAGCGCCTTGCCGTCGCCGGGGATATAGATGCCGCTGTGCAAAATACTCATCGGCGTGAAGCCTCCTGCGCCGTCTCCTTTCAACAACAGGCCGTTCAGCGCATCGTACCGGCCGATGCCGACATCGGTGCCATAGTCGTTGCCGGTGATCATAACATCCAGGTTGCCGTCGCCGTCGAAATCATCGACGAGCATCCCGTTCAGTACCGACACCTGCGCCATTGCGGGTAAAGGCATCATGGTAAACTTTCCTCCACCGTCGTTTCGCAGGTAGCAGGACTTCAGCTGGTTGGCCTTCAGGCGCAGCGCCCCTTTCCTTTGTTCGGGGCTTACGAGGTCATCCATGGTAGCCATTGCAAACGGCTTGTAAGTAGGTAATTTCTTTTTGATACTGGTCCAATGTTTGGCGATGTCGTCCCTCACCGGCGCCGGGAACTCCTTTTTTTCGCCCCGCAGGTCTTTGAGATAGAGCGATGGGATGGCGATAAAGTTGCCGCTGTGGTCGAAATCTTTTGCAGTGATGTAGACGGGGAAGCTGTCGCTTGCCTGGAACAGGGTGTTCTCGCCGACATTGCCGACGATATAGTCCATGCGGCCCGTGTGGCGAAAGTCTCCGGCAGCGATCGAATTCCACCATCCGAACTGGTTGCCCACGCCGGATGCGGATGTGACGTTGACGAATTTCCCGTGCTCGTTCTTTAAAAAAGTGACGGGCATCCATTCGCCGACCACGATCAGGTCAAGCTGTCCGTCACCGTCGAAATCGGTGAACAAGGCATCGCATACCAACCCGATGTCTTTGAGCGCGGGGGCGACGGCATCGGTCACATCGGTAAATTTCGCGTGTCCGTCGCGGGAGTCGTTCCGGAAGATGAAGCTGCTGACCGGTTTTGGATAATGCCCGGGATCCACGCGGCCGGATACGAAGAGATCGAGTTTGCCATCGCCATTGATGTCCGCCGCCCTGACGCAGAGTTTGCTGGTGGTGTTCGCCGGAAGGGCCGCGGAGTCTTCGGTAAAGTTGCCCTTGCCGTCGTTGATGTACAGCCTGTCCCGGAATTCATTCGGGCCGGGTCTTGCCTTGTAACCGCCGCTGGCGATGTAGAGATCGGGTTTGCCGTCGCCGTTGGCGTCGAACAGCAGGATGCCCTCGTCCTTCCTGTATTCGGTGGTCATCGGAGCGCGGGGGGTCAGGTCTTTCTGAACGAACTTGCCTCCCGCTTGCTGCAGGAACAATTGTGCGTGCGTGTAAGCGTTCCCGCCGACCACGAGGTCATCGAGGCCGTTGCCGTCGACGTCGCCCGCGGCGAGGGCCGGGCAATATTCGGACAGTTTGTGCGGCAGCAGATTTTGAACATCAAAGTCGATGTATTCGACATCGCGGTGCGTGTATCGCACGCCTGCGGAATCGGATATCTCGCGGAACAGGGCGCCGGTGTCCAGACAGGGGCGTGCCCACGTGAAGGGCTCGGTCGCGTCGGCCATTTTTACCGTCAGCACCTGGTTGACCGGCACGCTGCGCAGCACCTGTTCTTTTTCATTCGGCCATTTGATCACGACCGAATCGATCGACCGGGTCGTATCGAGCCCGAAATGAGCGGCGGCTTCCATGGTCGACAGGTAACCGCGGTAGGGGTTATTCTCATAGACCTGTTGTTTTCCCCGGTCGTAGTAGATCGCTGCGGTTGCTCCGAGCCCATTGCGGTTTTGAGGACCGCCGACGAACAGGATCTTCAGAAAATGTGTGTTGGCCGTGTCTTTGTCTCTCGACGTGTTGCGGTAGACGAAGGCTGGATCGTCGATGTTGTTGACCACCATGTCCATCGCGCCGTCGTTATCGAGGTCCGCATAGGCGGCACCGTTGGAAAAGCTGGGGGTCTCCAGTCCCCAGGCGGCCGACCGGTCGGCGAAAGTGCAATCGCCGTTGTTGCGGAAGGCGTAGTTGTGGAGCTTGATCTGGGGGATCTTGCCGATCATGTCGGTCTTGCTTTCAAGGTCCTCCGCCTTTCCGCGGTATGCCATGAAGTCGTGATCGGAGACGTCGCGCGGAAAGCCGTTGGTGATGATCAGGTCGCGGTAACCGTCGTTGTCGAAATCGGCGACCAGGGGCGTCCAGCTCCAATCGGTTTGCGCTACGCCGCTGAAGAATGCGATCTCGCTGAATGCCGGGATGCCGATCGTGTCGTTTTGCCCGAGGCGGGGACCCTGGTTCAACTGGAGGGTATTGCGTACGTATTGGTATTGGTAGCCGTATTGGTCGAAGTTCTGGTACGTGTAGGTGTTATTGGCGGCGGACATCATTTTTTTCCGGTAGTTGTCCTCGGGGTTCATATCCAGCTCGACCACGTCGGGCAACCCATCGTTGTTGATGTCCGCGACGTCCTGTCCCATCGAGTTGAACGAGGTGTGTTTAAAGTATTCTTTCGCCCGGTTCGTAAAGGTGCCGTCGTGGTTGTTGATGTAAAGGATGTTGTTGGACAGAAAATCGTCCGAGACGTAGATATCTTTCCAGCCGTCGTCGTTGATGTCGCAGATGGTCGCGGCGTGTCCGTAGCCTTCGCTTGTGATGCCGGCCTGGTCGGAAACGTCGTGAAAGACGGGGTGTTTCAGCGCGGGGTCCCAATCGCTGCGGAAGAGTCTGCCCCTGTTGTGACCGGCGTTCGCATTTTCGTGGCGCTGCGCGAAAACCGAGCTGTTGTAGCCGTTGGACGCCTCGTTGACGGTGAGGTACATGTCGAGGTCGCCGTCGTTGTCGTAGTCGAAGAAACTGGCCATGGTGGATTGGACGTGAATGTCGAGGCCGTATTCGTGCGCCATGTCCTTAAAATGCGGTATGCCGTCTTTGTCGGGTCCCTGGTTGACGTAGAGGATGTTCCTGCGCCGCAACGAGTCCTTGTAGATGGTGTTGCAGACGTAGATGTCGGGGAGACCGTCGTTGTTGATGTCCACGACGGAGACGCCTCTTGCCCATCGGCCGAGACCGCCCACGCCTGCCTTATCGGTGATGTCTTCGAAATGAAAGCCGCCTTTGTTCAGGTATAGTTTGCAGGGGACCATGTTGCCGGTGAAGAAGATATCCTGCAATCCGTCTTTGTTGAAATCCCCGATGCCGACCCCGCCGCCGTTGTAGATGTTCACTACATCCATCGGGTTGATGGAATCGCTTTCCGTGATCTGGTTGTTGAAGGTGATCCCCGTTTGGGCCGGGGACAGTTTCTCGAATAGAGGAGTCTTGTGCTGGCAGGCCGCGATCGTGAGGACGGACAGACCCGAAAGGAAGATACGCAAGCGCTTCATGAAATAAAATTAAAAAAAAAGGCTACACGTTGAAGAGTAGCCTTTTGTATCAATCGATTTATTTTAGTATCCGGGGTTCTGGGTCAGATTGGGATTGAGCCCGATCGCCACCGTCGGGATGGGCAACAGGGTTTGGTTTGCCGTGATGCTTGTATTGTATAACCCATGGATCTGGCCGTCATGGGTCGGACCGGGAGCCGGATTGGGCACCGGGTTGTAGCTGCCTGCCACCGTGCCGTTGGCTTTGTTGATAAAGCTGACCGCTACGTCGGTGCCGGCGCGGCAAAGATCGAAGAATACCGAATATTCTCCGCTGAGCTCGTGTCTGTATTCGCTGAGCACCATCTGGAGGGGATCGGTGATCGGCTGACCGGGAGTGCCGTCAAAGTTGGCGCTGTCCTGCATGACCGCTGGCGCCGTACCTCCCCACGCCCTGTTGCGCACGAGTGCCAGATCGGCCATCGCGCCCGGAAGGTCGCCGGTGTGGACCTTGCATTCGGCCCGTGAGAGGAGCACTTCGGCATAGCGCATGAGGATCTGGTTTTGGTCACCGAACAGGACGCTGGCGCCAGCTGCGTTCGAATTCCCGCCGGTCAGATTGGGATCTCTCCATTTTTTTGCACAGTAGTAGCCGGTGCGTTGTTTGTCGTCGCCGTACCAGGGCCTGGTCAACGTGCCGACAGTATTGAGGATCTTGCCGTCATCGCCTTTATAGATGGGGTTATTTGCAGCGAAACCCTGTTTTACGACGTAGTAGCCTTTCAGACCGCCCAGGACGCTGTTGATGCCGGGGCTTGCGAGCGTGTCGCCGGGCCCGCAGATCGTGAGCAATTTGCGCTGGTCGCCGGATTGATAGGAATTCCACAGTGCGGGGTTGCCGTAGTCATAGCCTTGACCGGTGAGTTCCTGGGGCCAGCTGAAGTCATCGATCCAGGCGAGTTCGGCGCCGGGTGGTTGCCAGCTGCCACCCCAATCCTGCGGGTCGCCGGTTTTCTTTTCAAACTGCACTTCGAAGATCGACTCGTCGTTATTCTGGTGATCGTATTCGTTCACGTCGGCGAAATTCGGCAGTAGGTGGTAGTTGTTGGTCAGCTCGGGATTGTTAAAGGCCGCGAGAGCGCCGGTATAGTCCTTGAGCCACATGCGTGCCGCACCCTCATAGGCATAGGCCGCTCCTTTGGTCGCGCGGCCGAGGTCGGCTGCCGCCAGTTGGCTCTTGGATAGCAGGAGTGCTTCGGCCTGTTGCATATCGCTGACCACCTGGTGGAAGACGGAATCGCGGCTCGATCTCGGTCTCAATCCCGTGTTCACGTTTCCGGTGGTATCGATCTCGAGCGGAACGCCGCCAAAGCAGGACGCCAGGTAATAGAACGTCATGCCGCGGAGGAAAAGCGCTTCGCCGCGCAGGCGGTTGGCCAGGGGGGCGTCGATGATCCCCTTCTTCTCGGTGAGGCTAATGACGGCGAAGGCGGAGTTGGCGCGTGCGATGCCGATATACGACTGGTTCCAGAGCGTGCTGAGGCCGCCGAACGTGGCAGGGATCTGGTAGTTGTTCCAGAAAACGTCTCCGCCCCAGTTGAAGAAGTCGTGGGTACCGAAATTGGCGCGGTACCAAAGACATTTTTTCAGAAGGTCGCTGTTCTGGTAGGTATCGTATACAGCGTTTATCAGGGCGATCACATCCTGTGGCGTGTTGAAGGTGGCATCCGCGGTTGCCTGGAAGGTATTGGTCGTCTCCAGGAAGCTTTGTTTACATGCCAGCGGGCCAAACGCCATGGTGAAGGCCGTCAGGATGATGATGATTCTTTTTCTTTTCATATCGTTGCTGTTTCAATCGTTAATTAAAATGACACGTTCGCTCCGATGGTGTACGACCTCGTCGAAGGATAGGTGCCCTGGTCTACGCCGTTCTGCGTAGCATTGCCGAACTGGATCCCGATCTCCGGATCGAGTCCGCTGTATTTGGTGAACGTCAGGAGGTTTTGCGTTGAAAAATAGAACCGGACCCTGGATATCGCCCAATTCTTCAGCAGCGATGCCGGTAACGAATAGCCGATCGTCAGATTTTTCAGTTTCAGATAGCTGCCGTTCTCGACCCAGATGCTGGATGGCACGTTATCGAGCGTATTGTCATCGACGGCCAGCGCCCTCGCATACCGGTTGGAAGGCCGGTTCGGCATCCAGTAATTGTTGAAATATTGAACGCTCACGTTCTCGACGCCTTCGGAACCTCTTTTCTGGAAGCTCTCGAGGTTGCTTTCGTTGTAATTGAGGATCTTGTTTCCGTATGTCCCGTAGAAATAAAGGTTGAAGTCCCAATTCCTGAAGGTGGCATCGAAACTCAGGCCGCCGAAGAACTTCGGTTGCGGGTTACCAATCGAAACGCGGTCGCTGTCGGGATTGACGACGCCGTCGCCGTTGATGTCGGCGAAATACCGGTCGCCGGGGCTTGTGGCCGCCCTGTAATAGATACCGCCGGGGGCCTTGGCATTGAGGGCGTTGATCTGCGACTGGTTTTGGAAGATGCCGAGTGATTTGTAACCGAAAAACTCACCGACTGGTCCGCCCACAAAAGAGCGGGAGAAGTTGTCCCATCCCTGACCTGTCAGGACCAGACCGCCGAAATTGTTGAGATAGGTCGTACCGGAGGTGATGCTGGTCAGCGTATTCCTGACGGAAGTGAACGTTCCGGTCAGGCTCCATTGGAAGTCCCCGCCGGTGTTGGCATGGTATGTAGCCGCTACCTCGACCCCTTTGTTGTTCATGCTTCCGACGTTGCGGCTTTCGAACGAGTACCCCGTTTGGGCAGGAACGGCGATGTTGAGCAGGAAGTTTTTCGAATCGCGGTTGAACCAGTCGGCGGTCACGGTCAGGGCTCCATGGAGGAACGCCGCGTCCAGGCCGATGTCTGTCTGAATATCGGTCTCCCATTTCAGGTCCGGGTTCGCGGGTTGGGTTTGGGCGATACCGTTCTGATAGATCTTGTCGAACGGATAGCCCAGGTTGTCGGCGCCGCCGCCGTTGACGTTGGCGGTGAAGTTGCCGGCATAAAGGGCCTCGAACTGGTACAGGTTGATCGGGCTCTGGTTGCCTACTTCGCCATAGCTGCCTCTGAGTTTGAGATCGTTGATCCAGGTGACGTCCTGCATAAACGATTCATTCTTTATTTTCCAGGCTACCGCCCCGGAGGGGAACACGCCATAGTCGTGACTGGGGTCGAATTTCGAGGAGCCGTCCCGCCGGATCGTGCCCGTAATGATATACCGGTCGCTGTACTGGTACTGCAAGCGGGCGAATTCGGATGCCAGGGTCGCGACGGTCTGCCCGTTGCCGAACTGATCGAAGGTCAGGTTGGACAGCTGTGCGAGGTCCCTGACGACCCCATTGGGGGGAATACCCCCGGCGCCCATCATGTTGGTGGTCGTTTTCTGCGCGGAAACGCCGCCTACGAAATTGATGGTATGCTCTCCGAAGGTCTTGTCATAGGCGATCGTATTCTCCCACAGCCATTCGAAGACGTTGTTCATGCTCTGGTGGTAATTGGGGTTGGTGACGATGGCGCCGACGAACCCTTCCTGCGCGGCACGGTTATCTATCGGCTGATAATAGGAGCCGGAATAATTGGTGACATTGATGCCGACGTTCGTCTTGAGCCGGAGGCCATCGAGGGGCATCACTTCCAATGAAGAGGTGGCCAGTAAATAATTGGTGATGTTCTTGTACTGGTTCGTCTCGACCGTATAGACCGGGTTGCTGAACTTGAAAACGTTGGGGTTATTGGGGTTATAAAATCCGTAGTTACCATTGCCGTCCTTGATCTGGTAGGTCTTGCGGTTGCCGCTGTCGAGTGTCGGCGGGTTGACGGCCAGTTGGTACAAGGAGCCCATGCCGCCGGAACCTACGGCGAACGGATTGTTGGCATCCTGGTAGGTATACTTGACGCTCGTCGAGGACTTGAGCCATTTGGCAGGTTCGTAATCCAGGTTGAGACCGGCGGTGAACCGTTTGAAATAAGAGCGGATCAGGATGCCCTGCTGATCGTAGTAGCCCATCGTAAGCGCGGACTGGGCTTTGTCGTTGCCGCCCCGGATCGAGACGTTATAGCTTTGGGTGAGGCCCGTGCGGTACAGGGCGTTCTGCCAGTCGACGCTGTGGAGCTGATCGGGGGTATGCCAAATGGGCAAACCGTGATAGGAGTGGGTGGAATCGCTGGCTTCGACCTGGTTGGAGAGGGTGGCAAACTGCTGTGCATTCAACAGATCGTATTCTTTCGGTTTGCCCTGGACGGTCTCGTACATATCGAAGGAAACCTGTGTTTTGCCTTTCAGGCCTTTCTTGGTGGTTATGATGACGACGCCGTTGGCGGCACGGATACCGTAGATCGCGGTGGCAGACGCGTCTTTCAGGACATCGATCGAGGCGATGTCATTGGGGTTGATGTTGTTGATCCCGCCCGTGGTCGGGTAACCGTCGACTACGTAGAGCGGAGTGTTGCCGCCGCTGGCCAGGCTGCCGATGCCGCGGATCAGCACGCTCATGTTACCGCCTGGCGACGCATCGTTGTTCACGATCTGTACGCCCGCCGCGCGACCCTGCAAGGCTTGTTCGGTGGTGGTAATGGGCACCTTTTCGATCTGGTCGGCGCTGACGCTGCTGATGGCCCCTGTCAGGTCCTTGCGTTTTGCCGTACCGTAACCGATGACGACCACCTGCTGGATGCTTTGGTTTTCAGGAACCAGGCGAATGTTGAACGTCGTTTGGTTGCCGACGGGGATTTCGCGTGTCCCGAAACCGACGTAGCTGATGACCAGGGTGGCATTGGGAGGGACCGAAATGGAAAATGACCCGTCAGGGCCGGTCGCCGTCGCGGTCTTTCTTCCTTTGACGGTCACGGTCGCACCCGAGATCGCGCTGTCCGTCTCGTTGCCGACGACTTTGCCTGTGACCTGCCGCATCTGCCCGAACACGGAACCGGTAAAAAAGAGGAACGACAGGAGGACTGTCAGTCTCCTGCAAGCAATTGTAGGATTTATCATAAGCAATCAATTGTATGTTTGTGATGCAGCGGCAAATTTGTGCACCTTGCTGCAAAGCTACTGTTAAGGCAATCAAAGAAAGGTATTTTGCTGCATGTTTTCCTGATCAATATTTATCAAAATCTTTTCAAATTTTGTCAAATGCCTGACAATAGGCACCAGACAGACAATTTTTTGGGCTAATTTGTAGGTGCGAATGCCGCAGACCAGGAACCAGATATCGCTGCTGTTTTTTTTCACCGTTATCATCACCGCAACAGCGGCAGGACAGCCGTATTATTTCAATCACTTCCAGGTGGAGAACGGGTTGTCGAACAATTCGGTCGAATGCAGCATACAGGATGACGACGGCTTCCTGTGGTTCGGGACGATCAACGGGCTCAACCGGTTTGACGGCTATGCTTTCCGCAAGTACTATCACGATGCTGCGGACAGCACGAGCATCGGAAGCAATTTCATCCGTTGTTTGTATAACGATCACCGGGGGAAAATTTGGGTGGGGACGAACAAGGGCGTCTATACTTTCGATAAGTTCACCGAGAAGTTCAGCCTCATCCGGCCGCTGCCGAGAGGGAATGTCACGGAGATCGTCGGTGACGCATGGGGTCGTCCCTGGTTCATCATCGACCAGGTGGTCTATCGCCTGGACGCCGGGACCGCGGAAGTGCGCTCGTACCCGGTAAAGGCGGGAATGGCGACGTCTGTCGCGGTGGGGCCCGACCACTCGCTATGGGTCTCGGCGAACAACGGGTGTCTGCGGAAATACATTCCTGCCGCGGACTCTTTTTATACGTATAGCCAACTCCGTAATAGCGCGGGTCCGCTTCCGGTGTCGATCGAAAAGATCTATCCCATGACGGACAGTTCGTTCCTGATCGGGACCAAGAACGAGGGTGTGAAGATCTTCTACACGAAAACGGGTACGTTTAAGGATATCATTACGCTCAACGAGGAACGAACGGGCATCTATGTACGCTCGTTCATCCGGCGCAGCCGGCACGAGTATTGGATCGGCACCGAGACGGGTATCTATATTTATAACAACGTCACGGGCGCGGTCGCGCATTTGAGACGCGAATACAACGATCCGTATTCCATCTCGGATAATGTCGTCTTCACCTTTTGCCGGGACAGGGAAGGCGGGCTGTGGGTCGGCACGTATTTGGGGGGCATCAACTATCTGCCCGAACGCTTTGTCTTCTTTCAGAAATTTTTTCCGAGGCCGGCGACGCCGTCGCTGAGCGGCAATGCCGTGCACGAGATCACCAAGGACCGTTTCGGCAATCTCTGGATCGGAACGGAGGACGGGGGTGTGGACAAGTTCTCGCCGGGGAAAGGAACCTTTACGTCCTTCAAACCGGCGCCGTCGAAAGGCAGCATCTCTTATCACAATATTCACGGGCTGCTGGCGACGGGCAACGAATTGTGGATCGGCACCTTCGAACACGGGTTGGATGTGCTCGATATCCGGACGGGCAAGGTCGTTCGCCATTACAATGCGGGGCCCGGCAGGCACGATCTGAAGAACAATTTCATCGTGACGCTTTACCAGACGAGGTCGGGTGAGTTGCTGATCGGGACATGGGGAGGGCTTTTCCGGTATGACCGGAAGGAGGACAATTTCTCGCCGGTGGACGGTTTTACGGCGCCCATCCAGTCGATCCTCGAGGACGACCGGGGCGTACTGTGGTGCTGTACGCAGGGTGAAGGGGTGCTTTATCACGACCCGCGAGCGGGCGGGAATGGTCAGCTGAGGTACGAGCCGGGCGATACGACGAGCCTGGCCGACAACCATGTCAACGGCATCTTCGAGGACAGCCGCCGCCGGCTATGGTTCGCCACGGAAGGGGGTCTTTGTCAGTATGACCGGCGGACGGGGAGGTGCGCGCGCTATACAACCCGGGACGGTCTGCCCGACAACCTGATCTTCCGTATACTCGAGGACGGCGAAAAGAACCTGTGGATCAGTACTTCAAAAGGCCTGGTATGTTTTAACCCGGAAACCCGCGACATCCGGACATACCGGCGGTCGAACGGGTTGCTCAGCGACCAGTTCAATTACAATTCCGCCTTCAAGGATACGGACGGGATGCTTTATTTTGGAAGCGTCAAGGGGCTGATCGCATTCAACCCGGCGGAGTTCGTGAAGAATACGGCGATCCCGCCGGTTTACATCACGGGCATCCAGATCAACAACAAGGAATATACGGTTGGCGGAAAGAACTCGCCGCTGAAGGAGTCGGTCGTCTATACGCACGTCCTGTCGCTGCCGTACGATCAGTCGACCATCAGTATCGATTTCGCCGCGTTGAGCTATATCGTGCCGGAGATGAATCAATACGCCTATCTATTACAAGGCCTGGATAAGGAATGGACCTATCTGAAAACGAACAGAAAGGCGTATTTTACGAAACTGCCGCCCGGAAGGTATACCTTTAAAGTGAAGGGTTCGAACAGCAGCGGCGTCTGGAACGAAAAGGAAGCGGAGATCGTGATCGAGATCCGGCCGCCTTACTGGGCAAGCGGCTGGGCGTATGCGCTGTATGCATTGGTGGCCGTGAGCCTGACGTATTTCATCCTCCGGTTTTATGCGGGCAGGGTAGCTGAAAAGAACAGGCGCAGGATGGAGTGGCTCGAAAGGGAGAAGGAGCGGGAGATCTATCATGCCAAGATCGAATTCTTTACGAATGTCGCACACGAGATCCGGACGCCCCTGACATTGATCAAACTACCGCTGGACAAGTTGGTGAAGAAACACGGCCAGCATCCCGAGATAAATGAAAACCTTCGCACAATGGAAAGAAACACGAACCGACTCATCGATCTGACGAATCAGCTGCTCGATTTCCGGAAGACGGAGACGGATAAATTCAGCCTCAGCTTTGTCAAGACCGACATCTCGGAACTGATCAGGGAAACCTTTTCCAATTTCCAGCCTGCAGCCGAGGAAAAAGCGCTTCGTTTCACGCTCGAAATGCCGAGGCTTTCGCTGCATGCGTTTGTCGATCCGGAGGCTGTCAAGAAGATCCTGAACAACCTGGTCAGCAATGCGATCAAGTATGCGGGGACCAGGGTCATGGTGCAACTGATGCCTTTCAACAGCGAGGACAACGTCTTCAGTGTAGAGATCAGGAACGACGGATTGCTGATCCCATACGAACAGAAGGAGAAGATCTTCCAGCCCTTCTATCGCGGGAAGGGCACCGAGAAGCAACCCGGAACGGGCATCGGGTTGCCGCTGGCGCGGTCGCTGGCCGAACTGCATAAAGGCGTACTCGATCTGAGGCGGCCGGAGGGCGATGTGAATGTTTTTGTGCTCGCGCTGCCCATCCACCAGGACCAGGAATTCGTGTTGCAAAGCGAAGACGGGGGAGACCTGTCTTCGGAGGACGAGGCCGCCGTCGGCAAAGATCCGTCCAGGCCGGTCATCCTTTTTGTCGAGGACAACAAGGAGATACTCGATTTTACCGCGCGCGAGCTCCAAAACGACTATACTGTCCGGAAGGCGTTGAACGGCAAGCAAGCGCTGGAGATATTGCGGGAGGAGAATATTCAGCTGGTCATCTCCGACGTCATGATGCCTGTGATGGACGGCATTGAATTGTGCAAGGCGATGAAGACGGACCTGGAATTCAGTCATATCCCCATCGTCCTGCTGACGGCCAAGAACACCTTGCATGCGAAGATCGAGGGATTGGAAGTCGGCGCCGATGCCTATATCGAGAAGCCGTTCGCGCTGGAGCACCTGAAGGCGCAGGTCTCCAACCTGCTGTCGAACCGCGGCAAGATCAAGGAGTATTTTGCGAGCAACCCGCTGGTACACATCCGAAGCATTGGATATTCGAAAGCAGACAAACAATTCCTGGAACAACTGGATTCGATCATCCAGGAAAACTTGAATAATCCCGAAATCGATGTCGAGAACCTGGCCAGGCGGATGAACATGAGCAGGGCGACGTTCCACCGGAAAGTCAAGGCTTTGTCCAACCTTACGCCGCACGAGCTGTTCAACATATCGCGGTTGCAGCGGGCTGCGCGGCTCCTCGCGGACGGCAACTACAGGGTCTATGAAGTGGCCGACATGGTCGGGTACAGCCTGGCATCCAATTTCGCCAGGGATTTCCACAAGCAGTTTGGCATGACTCCAACCGAATATGTCAACAGCCAAAAAAATCTTTCACGAATATGAAGAACGATCGCAGGAGTTTCATCCGTAAGAGCGCGATACTCGCGGCGGCGCTCTCGGGGAAGGCGGGTCTGGCGCCCGGGCTTTCCGGCGGGCATGGGGATGCGCATGGGATCAACGGCGGGGAAAGCGGGCGGCTGAATGGCTATGTGCGGGATGCGGGCATGAAGATGAGCGAGGCTTATTTTGACGGTTTCAATCAGCATAAGATAGCGCTGTGCAGACAGATGGACGTGCTGGGGGCGGTCGGGGGCATCAATTCAGGGATGGTGGGTTTGAACGACGTGAAACCTTGGGAGTACGAGGCCGTTCTCGCGGTAAAGAACGCCTGGGCCAATGAAGGATTAGAGATGACGGTGGTTGAAGGGCCGCCTGCATTGGGCGAAAAAACGAAGCTCGGACTCGCGGGCAGGGATGAGGAGATATCGAATTTCATCACATTGATGCACAATCTGAAGCGCGTGGGCGTCGACGTCATCTGTTACAACTGGATGCCGGTGATCGGTTGGTACCGGACGGACAAGGCGAAGGTCGGTCGCGGCGGTGCATTGGTGACCGCCTTCGATAACGAAGCGATGCGTGGTGCGGCACCCACGGAGTATGGGATCGTGACGAAGGAGCAGTTGTGGGGCACGCTGGAATATTTCCTGAAAGCGGTGGTTCCGGAAGCCGAGAAGGCCGGTATCAAACTGGCCATGCACCCGGACGATCCGCCGATCGACGAGATCAGGGGTATCTCGCGCATCATGACGAGCGTCGGGAATTTTACGCGAATGCTCGATATTTATCCGAGCCCCAGCAATGGCATCACGTTTTGCCAGGGGAATTTTTCGTTGATGGGCGCGGATATCCCTTCGACGGTGCGGGCCCTTGGGAAACGCAACTGTATTCATTTCGTGCATTTCCGGAACGTGCGGGGCGGGAAATACAAATTCGAAGAGACGTTCCATGACGAAGGGCAGATCGATATGTTCGAGGCGATGAAGGCCTATTACGACATCGGGTTCCGGGGACCGATACGACCGGATCATGTGCCGACCATGGCGGAGGACAGCAATACGTTCGCGGGGTATTCGACCATCGGTACGCTGTATGCCAACGGTTATATCCGGGGGCTGATGGAAGCGGTGAGCAAGGAGCGCGCGGCGGCGGGGGACCGGCGCGGGTAAGGCGGCTTCGGGAAAATTGGCCGGCCGGCGGATTGGGGGAGAGGTGCGACTGGGGACAGGCGTGGGTAAGGCGGCGGTTGCGGCGGCGGGGGACAGGCGGGTATCAAATTATTTCCATATGAATAAAAGAGGATGGGTCTTTATCCTATTGATCGCGGGCTGCTGTATCGCGCGGGCGCAGCAGGTCGGTTCGTCGCCCGAGTATATCCGGATGCTGACTTCGCGGTGGAAGGGTGAAAGGTTCCCCGACGGGAGGCCGAAAGTGCCCGACGATCTGCTAGAGCGGCTGAAGCCCCTGTCGCTGGAAGATGTCTGGGGCGTGTTGCGCAACAAGGGCTACCAGAACCAGTTCGAAGGCAACTGGCAGATCGTCAACCCGGACAGTGTGATGACGGGGCGGGTGGTAACGGCGCAGTATATGCCGCTGAGGCCGGACCTGGATAGCCTGGTCAAAGCGGAAGGCAGGGCGGAAGGGCGCGGCCAGCATGGCGGCACCAATTCGTGGCCGATCGACCTACTGGTGGATGGGGACGTTTATGTCGCCGACAGCTGGGAAAAAATGGCGGACGGAACGCTCATCGGGGACAACCTCGGGAACTCGATCTATGCGCATTCGCATCGCGGGTTTATTTTTTACGGCTCTGTCCGCGACATGGCGGGCCTGTCGGAGATCAAAGGATTCAACGGCTGGATGAAGGGATCGGACCCGTCGTATATCCAACAAATGATGCTGACCTCGATCAATGCCCCGATCCGCATCGGGCGGGCCATCGTATTGCCCGGCGACGTCGTGCTCGCCAACAAATGGGGCGTCATCTTTATCCCCGCCTACCTGGTTCAGGAAGTCGTCCTCACCTCGGAGGTGACGGAACTGCGGGACGAATTCGGTCACCAGCGGCTGCGCGAGAAAAAATACCTGACGGGACAGATCGACAGTCAATGGACGGAGGAAATAAAAAAAGATTTCCTGGATTGGCTGAACCACTATCCGGGCAAGCTGCCCATGAGCAAAAAAGAGCTGGATGAATATCTGAAAGAAAGAAATTATTGATCGTATGAATAAGAGTCGACGCAGTTTTTTTCGCAACGCCTCGCTGGGCGGGATGGCGTTGAGCGGTGTTTTCGGTCTGTCGTTCGAAGACAGGGTAGCGGAAACGACGGGCGCGGTCCGTCGCGCCTCTGCGCCATCGGACCTAAAGATCACGGATTTGCGGTATGCCGTTGTGCAGAATGTGGGGCGGACTGCGATCATCCGGATCGATACCAACCAGGGTATTTATGGGCTGGGCGAGGTCCGGGACGGTGCAGACGAACGGTATGCGCTGATGCTGAAGAGCCGGATCCTTGGACAGAACCCGTGTAACGTGGAAATGATCTTCAAGATGATCCGGCAGTTCGGCGGGCCGAGCCGGCAGGCGGGCGGCGTCTGCGCCGTGGAGATGGCGCTGTGGGACCTGTGCGGAAAAGCGTATAATGTCCCGGCCTGGCAACTGCTCGGCGGACGATACCGGGACAAAGTGCGGCTGTATGCGGACACGCCGGAAGCCAGTTCGCCGGAGGAGCAGCGGAAACTGATCCGCTACCGGTTGGAAGAGCAGGGATACACGTGGTTGAAGATGGATCTCGGGATCGAGGAGATCAAGGACATACCCGGCACGCTGGTAAATGCGGACTTCTGGGGGCCAAAGCTGAGCCAATGGCAGGGCGGCTACATGTCTTATGCGAATGCAGAGCATCCTTTTACGCAGATACAGATCACCGACAAGGGTTTC
>DASZYU010000048.1:0-1578 GCA_035545215.1 Puia sp. | reverse complement strand
TCCGCGTAAACACCAGCGCGGTAGGAATGGCGCTGTGATTCAGGAGATGCAACAAGAGGCTCCGTTTGTCCTTCTTACCGACAAAATACACCGACTGTTGGATCGTCTCCGCGGTCGAAGAAACCGGGGTGACCTCCACTTTGACGGGGTTGACCAGGATAGAGCCCGCGAGTTTCTGTATCTCCGGCGGCATGGTCGCCGAAAAGAACAGCGAGTGTTTTTTCTGCGGAAGCCGGCTCAGGATCTTGCGGACATCGTTGATAAAACCCATATCCAGCATCCTGTCCGCCTCATCGAGTACGAAGTAGTGGATATTGCTGAGATCGAGCAGACGCTGATCGCAAAGGTCCAGCAGTCTGCCGGGAGTGGCGACAAGCACATCCGTGCCGCGTTGCAGACCCTGCACCTGCGGATGTTGCGGCACGCCGCCGAAAATGACGAGGTGCCGGATCGAAGTATGTCTGCCGTAGGCGGCGAAGCTTTCGTCTATCTGGATGGCCAGTTCGCGCGTCGGCGTCAGGATCAGCGCGCGGACAGGGCGCGGGCCTGCGGTTTTGGTCGTCTTGCCCGAAGCGGCATCCTCGCAGAGCAATTGGAGCATGGGCAGCGCAAAGGCCGCCGTTTTTCCCGTGCCGGTCTGGGCGCAGCCGAGCAGGTCTTTTCGATCAAGGATGGCCGGTATAGCCTGTTCCTGTATGGGCGTAGGGGTCGTGTACCCCTCATCGTTCAAAGCCTTCAATAAAGGCTCAATGAGATGCAAATGTTGAAATGACAAAGTAATTCCGTTTAAATTCAAAAAAAGCCCGTCTACTCATCAATATCCTTCAGGAGTGTATACAGAAGGTTGTCACGAAAGTGATTAGAAAGGAATTTGCGCAGACCCCGTGGTCCGCTTTCGGCTGCAAAGGTACGAAATCGCCTGCAAAAGCCAAAATCGGGAAATATTTAAAAAAATATTGCGGTCTTTTTGGTCCGCATAAATAAATCACCTATCTTTATGTAGTCAATGGTTTATAGAACGATCGCCGTTGGTTAAGGTTCAGGCAGAACGATCCCATTGACAACGGTCGCGGGTCACTCGAAGCCCGCCGATCGGAGGATCTGAAAGGAAAAAGTTTCTAAGTTAAAGTTTGGTTGGAACAGCAAGGACACAGTTCTTGAGAGCCTTCTGTGTCTACAGGAGACTCAATAGGATAAGGTTTAAAGGGCCGCCTCATTTCCATGAGGTGGCTTTTTTGTGCTGCGAAACGGACACCGGCGCGGGCCGGCGATGGGGGCGCGAAGCCTGGCGTCACGCGAAATGGACCTGGGACCGGCCGGCATTCCGGGCTCTCCCCTAGATCATCATGCGCAACGGTTCTTCCAGCAGGCTCTTCACCGTCTGGAGAAAAGCGGACCCGGTCGCACCGTCCACCACCCGGTGGTCACAGCTGAGCGTCAGTTTCATGACGTTGCCCGGAACCACGGCGCCATTCTTTACAACCGGCACCTGCTGGATCGCGCTCACGGCCATGATACAGGCATCGGGCGGGTTGATGATCGCCGTAAATTCATCGACGCCGAACATACCCATGTTGG
>DASZYU010000047.1:0-2703 GCA_035545215.1 Puia sp. | reverse complement strand
TAATTGGGGTTATAGGATTCAATTTGCGCGCTGTCCATCACGTGCCGCGCAAGGATGCGGTCCCGGAACCCGGGCGCGAAACGTTCGACCTGGCGCTCGATCGCATCGGTCATATCCCGCGTCGACCCGCCGGGAACATGACAATAGGCCCAGGCCACCTGTTTACCTTCGGGAGCCCGCGTCGCGTCGAAGAGCGAGGCCTGGGTCATCAGGACGAACGGCCTGGCGGCGTGTTCTCCCCTCGCGGTTGCCGCTTCGCCTTCCGCGATCTCCTCCAGTGTGTTGCCAAGATGGACCGTCGCCGCCTGCCGGCATTCGGCGGCCGTAAACGGGACCGGTTCCGCCAGCGCCCAATCGATCTTGAAAACGCCCATGCCGTACCGGTAGTGCTGCAACTGCCGGCTGTACAACGGCGACCAGCGATGACCGCCCAGCAGGAGCAACTGGCGCGGCGTGAGATCGAGCAACAGCGCTTTCGAGGATGGCAGCTGCGAGAGATCGGTCACCGGCATGCCGGTCTGTATCTCGCCCCCCAGTTTTTGGAAATAGCCGGCAAGCGCGCCGGCCAGCTGCGCCGAGCCGCCTTTTGGGAAAGGCCAGCCTTTCCCGTGACCCGCCAGCAGGAAAAGCAGCGCCACGGCGGCCGTCGTGAGGTTGGTCAACGGCAGCATGGCATGCGCCGCCATACCCGCCAGCAGTCCGCGCGCCTCTGTGGTCTGAAAACGGCGGGCCAACCTATGCACCGACGGCAAGCCCTCCAACCCGAAACGGGCCATCCCGAAAGGATGCGAAGGGAACCGCAGCGGCCCCAGGATCTGCGGCATCAGCCAGGACCAATCCTTTACCAGCGGGTCGATCAACCGGCGATAAGCCGCCTCGTCGACGCCCAGCCGCCGGGCCGTTTCTTCCACGCGCCGGACAAGGATAGCCGCCTTGCCGCCGTCGAAAGGATGCGCCGCGGCTACCGGCGATGCGATCCACTCGAGCCCGTGGTCCTGCAAAGGCAGCCCGCTGAAAAAGGGCGAGGCGATCCCCAGCGGATGGATCGACGAACAAATGTCATGGACAAAACCCGGCAAAGTCAATTGCGCCGAACGCAAACCCCCGCCGATCTCCTCTTTTGCCTCGATCAGCAGAACCGACAGCCCCTTTTGTTGCAGGAGAATGGCCGCGGCGAGTCCATTGGGTCCCGACCCCACGACCACGGCATCGTATTCGCTGTTAAACATATACGAATGTACATTCCATTCGCATGCCCGACGGAACAAATCCTTAAATTTATCCCACAAAACCGAGGCGTATGAAGAGCAGGTATTTCCTTTTGGCGCTGACGGCGCTGCTGTCCGCCCGGGCGGGCGCCCAGGCCAACGACAAGAAAGAGTCGGCCATCAAGGACATGGTCGATTCGAAGAATTTTATCTTCCAGGCCCAGACCGCCCTGCCCATGCATGGCGGCGTCCGCAATCTCACCAACGAATTCGATCTTAAGGTGACGCCCACCGCGATCGTCAGCGACCTGCCTTATTTCGGCCGCGCCTATGTCGCGCCCACGAACCCGGCGCAAGGACCGCTGGAATTCACCTCGACCCGGTTCACGTACACCACGACGCCGCGCAAGAAAGGGGGCTGGACCGTCGTCATCAAACCCGGCGATCACAAGGACGTCCAGCAAATGACTTTGACGATCTCGGCAGCAGGCTATGCGACCGTGCAGGTGACGAACCTCAACAGCGACCCCATCTCGTTCAACGGCGTGATCGTCGCGCCTGGAAAGAAATAAAGCGGCACCGCGCAATGCGGCAATCGGACCCGGCACGCAGACCGGTACGCAGCGATTGGCCGCCCGCGTCGCAGACGACATTCCGCAGCGATTGGCCGCCCGCGTTGGACACGACATTCCGCAGCGATTGGCCACCCGCGTTGGACACGACATTCCGCAGCGATTGGCCACCCGCGTCAGTCGCGCGTCACCGACCGGTATTTGGTCGGGGACATGCCCATTACTTTGGTGAACCGCTTAGAAAAATAATAGGGATCGTCGAACCCCATGCTCAGCGCGATATCCTTCACCGATTTATCGGTGATGCCGAGGTGCTGACTGGCCTTTTGCATTTTCATCTGGATGAAATAATCGATCGGCGCATAGCCCGTGCGCTGTTTGAAGAGGCTCGAAAAACGCGAAGGCGAGTAGTTGTACCGGTGACTCAGCTCGCCCAGCGTGACATTCTCGTTGATGTGTTCCTGCATGAACAGGATCGCGCTGTCGATGCAGTCGATCTTTTCCGCCGGGGAGGCGACGAAATGTTTTTGGTTGTAGATGAACAGCGTGATGAAATGCGAGAGACACATGTTGGCGAACAGGAGGTTGTCGATACTGTAACCCAGCTCGAGCGTCTTGTAGATCCTCGAAAAGAGCGTGATCATCTCGTTGTTGCTCCGGACCGCATGCGGCCGGAAATGTTTCTGGATGACCGGCAGCGCATTGAAACCCGGCAGTTGGGTCCCGCCGAAATGCAGCCAGTAGATGGTCCACGGGTCTTCCTGCGAGCTGCCGTACGCATGTTCGACGTTCTGCGGTAACAAAAAACACTGACCGGGTCCGACTTCGAACCGCCTGTCCCCGATCTTGTAAAACCCGTGCCCGTCGACGCAATAGAAAAGAAAATTTTCGGGCAACCCCCTTTTCCGGTAGGTGTAATGACC
>DASZYU010000046.1:0-15751 GCA_035545215.1 Puia sp. | reverse complement strand
GGTGATCTTCATATTGGCACCGTCCCACAACAGCTTGATATGCCGGCCGGGAAAATCAAATTCCTGGCTGCCGGCGCGCGGCTTGCGGATGTCATAGCTGCGGATCGCGAGGTTGCCCATCAGCACCGTTTCGGCCAATGGACCGGCGACCCGGAAGTTCGAGCTCAGATTTTTTTCCTTTTCGCTGCCGTAACCCGCCATGCACGCTTCCACCCAGGCATTGTGATGTCCGATGCCATCCGCGCCCGGGACCCTGGCAATGGTCTGCGGCACCTTCGTCGTGGCCGTGCGTTCGGTCGGCAACAGCTGCGGGTCAGCCCCGTAGGTTGCACACATCATCTTGCCTTTGGTACCGATGAAGTACGTGCCGTTATCCCCGTCCCCGAATACTTCCTGGGGTTTTAGTTCATCCGGTCTTTCGGGCTGGATACCGCCGTCCATCCAATGCAATTTCACGTCGGGCTTCCCCGGCGCACCGGCGAATTTGAGCGTGATGTGCGAGGACGGGGGACAGCTGTCGGGAAACCAGGCCTGCTGGAATTCACCCGTGTAAACGCTGCCTACGCTGCATTGCGCTTCGGTCGGATAGCCGAGGTCCAACACCTGGAATGCCGGGGCGATGATATGACACCCCATGTCGCCGAGCGCCCCGGTACCGTAATCCCACCAGCCGCGCCAGTTGAAAGGGACGAGGTTGTCCACGTAGTCCCGGTATGGGGCCGTACCCAGCCAGAGGTTCCAATCCAGTTCGGCGGGCACCATGGCTTTGGTCTTTGGCCACTGGATGCCTTGCGGCCATACGGGGCGGTTAGTAAAGCAATACACTTCGGTCACGTCGCCGATGATCCCTGCCCGGTACCAGTCGACCAGTTGACGAACGCCGTCTCCGGAAGCGCCCTGGTTACCCATCTGGGTCACGACCTTGTACCGGGGCGCGGCTTCGGTCAGCATGCGTACCTCGTAAATATCGTGCGCCAGCGGCTTCTGGATATAGACGTGCCTGCCGAGCTGCATCGCTGCCATGCCGATTACCGCATGCATGTGATCGGGTGTGGCGACATTGACGGCGTCGATGTGCTTGTGCTCTTTTTCGAGCATCTCGCGGTAGTCCCTGTAATACTTCGCCGAAGGGAATTTCTTTCGCATATTGGCCGACCGGCGGTCATCCACGTCGCAGAGAACGGCGATGTCGACCTTGCCGGTTTGGGCGAGGAAACCGAGATCCGATTCGCCTTTGCCGCCGGCGCCGACTCCGGCGACGACCAGGCGGTCACTGGGCGCCCGGTAGCCTTTTCCGCCGAGCACATGACGGGGTACGATGTAGATGCCGGCGGCGGCTGTCAAACTATTTTTCAGAAATTCGCGGCGCGATGGATTTTCCCGGGAAGCATTTTTTTTACGCATAGCAAGAAGCCCTTTTTTGAGGATATTCTGAGAGGGCCTCTTAAAAGTAAGGAATTCCGGCGTATATCCGCTCATTCACCGTCATGGCTCTGCAGGGCGGCCTCGATCTTCGCCTTGTCGGCCTCGGTAAAATGTCCGCGGAGATGGAAGAACAAGCCTCCGCCGTCATCTCCCACGATCAGGCACGCGAGGTCCTTGAGACTGTCCCGCCCGTCGCGCGACAACAGCTGAAACCTGCTCTTCCCCTTCCGAACGGAGAACCATTCTTCAAACCGGTCGGCACGCAGCGAAGCGCCGAGGTCGTCCCATTCGCGTCCCCCTCCCCCGTTGTTCTTCGCGTCGATGATCAGACAGCGCACCTGCGTGATCTTATGCATCCAGCTCTTTTCGCTGTCGCCGGCATTCGGCGCAAAACTCGCGCTGAATAAAAAACCCGGGTCCATCGAGATACCGGTATTTCCGTCGCCATCGCTGTGGTATTTCCGGTAGAATTCATCCAGGTGCGAGGGCTGGGCGCAGGCGGTCATCGATGTCGCGACCACCGCCAACAGGAGCATGAGTTTGTTCATATTTTTTTCGTTTAGCATTTTTTAAATCGCTATGGTCCGTTCAGGAACCGCGTCCGCCGGGGTCGGCTACGGCCGGCGGGGTTTTGCGCCCTGCAAAGATTCCATCCCTTTGATGCCCATGTCGGACGAGAGGCGGGAAAGCTTGTCCAGGTCGATATCGCCGACGAAACTCATCATCGTGAAGCCGTCCTCGTCGACGGCGATCATCAGCAGCTCGTGGACCGTTTTGCCCTCATCCCTGATCATAAAGCGAACGTTGTCCTTACTCCCGCGAACGGTGATGAGGTCTTCGTATTCCTTCCGGTCGATGGCGGACAGCGCCTCCTTATAGAACACCGCCGGCGTCGTCTGCGTGCTCAGTATCCTCAGGCTCGTGAGGTGTGTGACGGTCTGCTGCAGATCGCCCGGGATCGTGTCCCATTTCACCTTCGAAAGAAGGCGGAACATCTTCGGGCTGACCGAGACGACGGTAAAACGCGGGTCGTCGAGATATTTCCCGAAGAATTTTCCGATGGCGTCGTCCTGGCAAAAGGCGCCCGAGCCGACGATCAGCAGGGCAAGCGCCATCAGGTAACGGTGAAGCTTGGTTGTTTTCATTCGTTTGTTATTTGTCGCCGGTCAGCGAACGCCGGCCTTCGTTCAGATGTTTCGACGCCACCATCAGCGCATGCCGCACTGCGGCCATGGCCTGCTCCGGATCGTCATACGTGTCCTGTATCGTTCGGTCCGGGACGGCTGCAACCTGCCGGCCATGCTCATGCGGAGCGAACAGGAAGATCCCTGCCGCCAGGGCGCCGATGACCGCGGCGGCGGACAGGAATGCCACCCGGAAACTTCGCCCCGTCTTTCGGCGCACCGGTTCCTTTATCCCTACCCGGTCCAGGATGCGCTGCCCGAGATCCGGGCCCGCCGTCACCCGCGCCTCTTCACCGAAATACAGGAATATGTCCCGGTAAGGCGCGAGGTCCTCGTCCAGGTCTTCCTTTGTGCGGAAATAATCCCCGAGCGCTTTTTCCTCGGCGACCGTCGTTTCCGCATTCCAGTATTTCTCCAGAAGCGCGATTACCATTGTCTTTTCCATGCGTCCTCCTCTTTTATGATGGCCTTCCGGATGGCGCTCCTCCCCCTGTGCAGGCTAACCTTCACCTGGTCGAGCGTCAGATCCAGCACTTCTGCGATCTCGTTATAGCTGAACCCCTCGATTTCCCGAAGGCGGACCACCTGCTGCTGTTGCAGCGGCAACGCGTCTATACATTCCCGGATCCGTGTCATCGTTTCTTTATTGGTCACTTTCTCGTAAGGGTCGCGGTCCGGACTGGTCACCTGCCCGGCATCACCTTCCCGCAAGACCGTCCTGCGTTTCCGGAGGCGGTCGACGCAGTTATTGCGCGTAGCCGTCATGCAGTACGCCGGAATGCTTTTCCAGTGCATCCACTCCGACCTTCGCGCCCAAACACCCGCCATGACATCCTGCACTGCGTCCTCCGCCTCCTGCACATCCTGCAGGTAGTGATAGGCAAACCGGAACAGCTTGTCTTTCATCGGCAAAATGTGCTGTTTGAAGACTTCTTCTGACATTACTGTGAAAATGACGGCAAAAAATGACTAATGTTACAGTAAAATCATCGCCTTGAAAAAATATTATCCGATCGTTGCTTTCACGCTGATAACCGGGGCGTTACGCGCGCAGGATTCCATCGGCCTTTCGGATCTCCGGTCCGCGGAGAAGGTCATCGGTCTGCATTTTACTCCGGTGAAGGAAGATTCCATCCTGGGCGGACTTCAAAATAACCTGCAGCTGTACCGCTACCTGCACGAACAAAACCTGTACAACAGCGTTCCGCTGTCGCTGTCCTTCGATCCCCTCCTGCCTGGTACGCCGTACGATCGCAAGCAGATGCCGCTGCAGTGGCAGATCCCGGCGGCCGTAGACCTTCCCTCGAACCGCAACGAGCTTGCGTGGTATTCGATCCCCGAGCTGGCTTCGCTGATCCGGGGAAGGAAGATCAGTTCGGTGGAGCTGACGACTTTTTTCCTCGACCGGCTGAAACGCTACGGACCCGGTTTGCACTGCGTTATCCAGCTGCTGGAAGACAGCGCGATGGCCCAGGCGCGCAGGGCGGATGCGGACCTGGCGAACGGCATCTACCGCGGTCCGCTGCAGGGCGTGCCTTATGGCATCAAGGACCTGTTCGCCGTCAAAGGCAGCCATACCACCTGGGGCACGCCGCCCTATAAGGACCAAGTCATCGCGGAGGATGCGTATGTGGCGAGACGCCTTGCGGAGGCGGGAGCGGTGCTGCTGGCCAAATTATCGCTGGGCGAATTGGCCATGGACGACGTCTGGTTCGGGGGGCTCACCCGCAATCCCTGGAGACCGTCGACGGGTTCGGGCGGCAGTTCGGCGGGTTCGGCCGCCGCCACGGCGGCGGGGCTGGTACCTTTCGCCATCGGCACGGAAACCTATGGTTCCATCGTCGACCCTTCCATGCGCTGCGGCGCCACTGGTCTGCGGCCCACGTTCGGCAGTGTGGCGCGGACGGGTTGCATGGCCCTCTGCTGGAGTTCGGATAAAGTAGGCCCCATCTGCCGCAGCGCCGGGGACGCCGCCATCGTGTTTGCGTATATCCATGGGGGTGACAGCGTCGACGCTTCGTCGCGCACCATGCCTTTCAACTATACCGGCAGGATCACGCTGTCGAAATTGAAAGTCGCCTATGCGCGGAATTATATCGACAGCCTGCCGGATGACAGCCCGGCGAAGCAAACGCTCCTCATCCTTCGCAAGCTGGGCGTGAAACCGATCGCCGTCGATTTCCCCGACGACCTGCGCGGCAACGATCTCCTTTCGCTGATCATCGGCGTCGAGTCCGCAGCAGCCTTCGACAAGCTGACGCGCACGAACAGGGACGACGAGATGGTGCAACAGAACAAGGACCGCTGGCCGAACACGTTCCGCACCGCGCGGTTCGTACCCGCCGTGGAATATGTCAACGCCTGCCGCATGCGTACCGCCATCATGCGGAAGGTGGACCCCTTTATCGCCCAATACGATATCATCATCGCACCGCCCGAGGCGGGCGACCAGTTGGCGATCACCAACCTCACGGGCAATCCTTCGGTCACGCTGCCCGCCGGCTACAACCCCGACGGGACACCCGGTAGCATCTCGTTCATCGGACAGTTGTTCGGAGAGGCGCGGCTGCTGGCCTTCGCAAAGGCGTTCCAGGATGCGACGCCTTACAATAAGCAACACCCGAAAGGATTCGAATAAGGCGCCGGGCTGGCACGTCGCCGGCGCCCGGGCGGGCCGCGGTCGCCGGGAAGGCACCGCGGGCACAGTAGTCCACGAAAAACCGCCGGCATGGCTCCCGGAAACCACGGGCGCTGCAGAATGTCCGGCGCTCCGCCGTCGCCGGGGACGGCGCGGCCTGTATCGTTTCCGGACAGCGGTTGTATTGAAAGCGGACCCACCGCACCCGGCCAAAATGCGACAACGGCTGGCGGCCAACCGGTTAGGCTCTGGCATCGAATTGGAAAATGCACCGATATGCTACACAACTATATCCGGGTCGCGCTGCGTCTGCTACGCCGCAACACCATCTACTCGGTGATCAATATCGCCGGCCTGACCATCGGGCTCACCGTTAGCGGGTTGCTGGCGCTGTATATCGGCGACGAGCTCAGTTATGACCGGGACTCGGTCAACGCCGACCGGATCTACCGCGTCGTTCAATCCGGGACTTTCAGCGGCGGCAACTTCAAGCTCGCCATTACGCCACCGCCCATGGCGCCGGCGTTGAAAAACGAATTTCCCGGCATCGAGGCTGCCGCGCGCGTCGATGCCGAAGGCGGCGCGACACTGGTCAACGGCGACAAGAAGATCGCCGTCAACGATATGATCCTGGCGGATAGCTCGTTCACCACCGTCTTCCGGCCGACCTTTTTATATGGAGATGCGGAGCACGCGCTGACCGCGCCGCATTCGATCGTGCTGACCCGGACGCTCGCCGAACGTCTTTTCGGCGGAGCGGAACAAGCGTTCAACCAAACCCTCACCATCGAGCACGACGGGCCCTGCCGGGTCACCGGCATCATCGCCGACCGGCCGGCCAATACCCATCTCCGGTTCAGCGCGCTGGGCGTCCTCGATGTTCCTCCTTCGGATACATGGACGAATGCCTACCTGTATACCTATATCCTGTTGCGCCCGAACGCAGACGTCCGCCGGATCGAGGCCGCGTTCCCGCAATTCTTCGACCGGTATCTCAAACAGCCGATGGGGAAAGGAGCAACGTACCGGATGGATCTGCAACCGTTGACCAGTATCCATCTTCATTCGCATCTGGACTACGAGATCAGCCGCAACGGCGATATCCGGTATGTCTGGCTGTTCTCCGCAATCGCGTTGCTGGTCCTGGGCATCGCGGTCATCAACTACATCAACCTCGCTACGGCCAGGTCCTCCGTCCGGCTGAAAGAGATCGGCGTAAGAAAGGTCGTCGGCTCGAGCCGCAAACAGCTGATCGCGATGTTCCTCACCGAATCGGTGCTCTTCGTATTGCTGGCATCGGCGTTTGCCGCGCTCCTGACGCGGCTGCTGTTGCCCGCCTTCAACCATCTCTCCGGTAAGGACCTCGTTTTCGATGGGCATGGTACCCTGCAAACGTTGCTGGTACCCGCGGTTCTGGCGTTGGTGATCGGACTGGCCGGAGGTCTCTACCCCGCCCTTTTCCTCTCCGGTTTCCGGACGATCCCCTCGCTGAAGGGCCAGCAAGGCGACCAGTCGAAGACGGTGCTCTTCCGCAAATCGCTGGTGACCTTTCAGTTCGTCATCACCATCTTCCTGATCGCAGGCTCGGCGGTCATCTATCTGCAGCTGCGCTACATGGAGAACAAGGACCTCGGTTTCAACAAGGACCAGGTGCTGACCTTTCACCTCTCCGACCCGGGCGTGCGGCAACACATCGAAGAATTGAAAACACAATTGCTGCAGGACCCTGCTGTCGAAGCGGCCGCGGCGGCCGGCAACCCCATCGGCAACAACGACATCGGCACCATCCCTGTCCGGATGCAGGGCAAGGACGGGGCCATGAGCCCGCAACCGAAGAACGTCCAAACCTTTTACGTCGATGCGGACTGGCTGCCCGCCATGCAGATCGGTCTGTGCGCCGGCCGAAATTTTTCTGCAGCCCAATCCACCGACCGGCTGCACGCGGTGCTGGTGAATGAAACGTTGGTGAAAGAAGCCGGGTGGACCGACGCGGTCGGCAAACAGGTCCAATTGCCCATCGGGGGGAAGATGGATCTCGCGACCGTCATCGGCGTCACGAAGGATTTCCATATCTACTCGCTGCAACACCAGTTGCAACCGATCGTGCTGGAAATGCCCCCGGTGCTGAAAGAGGAAGACAATGTCTACGTACGCGTAAACCCGGCCGCGGTGCCGCAGGCGCTGAAACATATTACGGAGGTCTTTCACCGGTGGGATCCCTCCGATACGCCGGACTACCATTTCCTCGATGAGAATTTTTCGCGGCAATATGCGGCTGAGCGGAAACAAGGAAGCCTGCTGCTGATCTTCACCGCGCTGGCGGTCTTTATCGCCTGTCTGGGATTGCTTGGACTGGTCACGTTCAGCGTGGGTCAACGAACCAAGGAGATCGGCATCCGCAAAGTGCTGGGCGCCGGCGACCGGAGCATCGTCCTGCTGGTCTGCGCCGACCTGGTCAAGCCCGTGGTCGCGGCCTCGCTCCTGGCGACCCCCCTGGCCTGGATGGCTATGCAGCGCTGGCTGGAATCGTTCGCTTATCGCATGACCATCACCGTTTGGCTGCTGGCCGGCGCGGGTATCGTGGCCGTGGTGATCGCTCTTGTCACCGTAGGGCTCCGCGCGCTGCGCGCAGCCCGCGCCAATCCCGTGAAGAGCCTCCGCAGCGAATAGATCGCGGCCCGCCGTTACCGCAACAGTGCGCTGGGCGCCCGCTGCAACCAGGCCCGCAGGCCCTTATCGAAGATGGCCGTCCATCCCGCCTCGAAATTGCCGCGCGTATAATCCGGGCCGGCGTGCATGAGCCTTTCCAACCCTTCGTGCGTCAGCCGGAGCCGCGTCCCTTTGCCTTCGGGGAATAGTTCCCAGGTGACATGCGAGATGCCTTCCACATTCGCGTACCGCCAGGAATAGGACAGTTTCTTCCCGGGAACGACCTCTGTGATCCGGCAATAATGGACCTTGATGCGTCCATTGCGTCAGGGCGGCCCACACATCGGCGACCGGGTGGTCGAGCAGGCGTTCGAAACAGACACCTACGGTGTCGGCGGTCCGGACAAAGAAGCCGTCCTTAAGCGAGAGCGTGAAGTTTTGCTGTGACATGACACAAATATATGAAACCTTTTGGTTTCACAAAAAAACGTGCACAAAAAAAGGCGGACAGGGAGACCTGTCCGCCGATTCATGGCTAAGGTATGGTAAATGGTATCACCGTTACATCTTTTTCTCCATCTTCTGACACTTCTGCGCCTCGTCCAGGTGGTGACGGAGGGTATGCAGCGTACTGTCCGCAAACGCGCGCAGATCCGCGTCGGAACCGTTCTTCGCCTCGTCTTCGAAGGAACTGATCACTTTCTTATGATCCGATACCATCATGTCCAGGTAGGCCTTATCGAAATCCTTTCCGGATTTCTTGTCCAGGTCGTCCAACTTCTTTTGCGTGTCTGCCGAAACCGTGGAAGGCAGTGAAATATTCTTGCTGGTCGCGATGCTCTTCAGCTTGTCGGCCGCTTCCGTATGGTCTTTGACGATCATTTTTCCATAGCTTTTCACGTCGGCCGCCATCCCTTTTTGCTCGGCCATCTGTCCCGCCTTGATCTCCGTCATCCCCGCATCGGCCGCATTTACTGCAAAATCCTGATCCGATTTGCTGACCGTGGAGGCCATCGCGCTCGATGAGGAACTGTCGTTCATTTTCGTTGCATTGGAATCTTTGGCCGCCTCCGCGGTGCCCGGTTGATTGTTGTTGCCGCAACTGTAACAGAGCAAGGCGAGTGCGCCCGACAATACAAAGGTGGATAGTTGTTTCATAAATAGCTGCTTTTTAGTAGATTTCAAGCTTGGGATTCAATTCCTGTGCCATGACCGGCGCGCGCGGGCGGAATTTTACCGCTGCAGGGCGGCCCGGGCGAACATTGGGAGGTTATTCAGCGGACGTTGGCGGTGTTGTGGCGTGGACTTCGGCGGCGTTGTGGCGCAGACGTTGGCGGTGTTGTGGCGCGGACTTCGGCGGCGTTGTGGCGCAGACTTCGGCGGCGTTGTGGCGCAGACTTCGGCGAGGTTATTCAGCGGATGTTGGCGGTGTTGTCACGAGGATCGGGCGGTGGTCTTCCGGCAGCTGGCGCCGAGATTCTTCGGGGATATTCGGATGGGAGGAAAGGTTCGGGAGAAAAAAGGGTACGGAAAAGGTGGTTCAGGCCACCGGCGCTAAGAGAGCACGGGCATCGGTACGTCAGCCAGGTGGTACGGCTTGTAACCCGGACGCGTATTGAACAGCCAGACATGCAGCTGATTGCGGAGTTCATGCCACCAGCCTGCGTGCGTGTGCGGCAATGGGCTTTGAAAATATTCCGCCTTCATCATCCTGACCTTGATCAAAACGAGGCGATCATCGGTCTTCCCGCGGATCTCTTCGTCGAGCAGACCGTTAATCTCTTCCGGGTCGGTGACGATGTAGGCCTTTCCGGAGGCATGCACGAAGAATTCCTTTCCCTTCCTGAAAAACTCGAGGCGGACGGGGAATTCGCGATCGAATTCATGCAGCGCCTGCTGCGGTTTAGGTACAAAGAACCACAACTGACCCAGATCGTCCATTTTTTCAACGGAGACAATGGTCGTGGCGATCTTGATCAAAGAACTATGCTGGCTGATAAAGATCGCATTTTTCAGGTCCAGTATCTTTTCCCGCAAAAAAAGCAGGTTTGGTTGTGGAAGCATAGAGTAGATATTTTAACAGCATTTTTTCAAAAGCAATACCAGTTTAGTGGAGGAACCTCTGCAATTGCGGAGAAAAGGCCCCGGAACGTTTCATTATCAGACAGAAGCAAGGACCTCCCGGGTTTTTTACCGGGGAAAGATGAACGCATTTCGGGAGCGCTCTGAGGAATTTATTGCCCATCCGGCGCCGGCCGGCGACTGTGGTATCCGGGCATAATATTTTAATTTATAGAGTTGTCAATAAACCTGAAAGAATAATATAAGGGACCCCGTTTCTACGGGGTCCTCTTGTTTTTTTCACAATAAAAAGATCGGCTTATGATTCGCAAACTGAAATCCGGACAATTCCGCATTTATTCCCGCAAAAAGGATCCGAAGACCAACAAGCGCAGGAACCTGGGTACTTTCGACAGCCTGGAGGCCGCAAAAAAACACGAGCGGGAGATCCAGCACTTCAAGCATGGATGAGAAAGCTCTGATAGGCCCTTTCGAGCGCCCATAGCTGGGTCTCTATCAGATCGTGAACGTCGGGCGGCAGTTGATCCGGCTCGTCGAGAGCCAGGTGATACGCTTTTTGAGCGGCCATTTCTGCCGCCCTGCACGCCCCCAGGCGGGAAATGAGGTCCGGCCCGTCGAAACGGGGTCTCGCTTCCAGCCAGTGAAGATATATTTTTCCGCTGATTGTGGCCTGCGTGACCGGCGCTCCGCCGAGGCGGATCACCTCTGCATGCAGGTTGTTCACGTACGACCTGCTGTCCGTGGCCATCCGATAGAACCGCTCGCGCCACTCCGAATCCGGAGTACTGTCTTCATGCGCGGCCTTTTCGTACCCTGTGATTCGATCGATATTGATGCGGATAAGGTCATCCAGTATACTCAAAGTTTTTTTATTCCGCCCCGGGATCCTCGCCGGTCCTTTCACTTCATGTTCATACAACTTCGACTTCATAAAAAAAGGTTTAATGTCCCGGTATGGCTGGGCGCCGTACCGGGACAAGCCATCTACTTGTGCATATCAGGCACTTTCTTCCTGGTCTGATCCGGATCGTCATCGATGTTGATCTTTTTACCCGGTTGTTCCTGCTGATCGGGGTTCTCGATGTTCGACTCTATGTTCCTGTCTCCCTCGTTGACATCCATGGGCTGGTCCATTCCGCTTTTGCGCGGATTGTTCAGTCCGGTCCCCGATGGGTCCTGCCCGGCAGGATGTTTGGAAGTCATGCCCTGTCCCGACGAACCTTGTCCCTTCTGCCCGCTATCGGACTGTTGCGGTTGGTGAGGCCGCTGCTGTTTGTTCTTTTCGTCTTTCATAATCGTGCATTTAAACGTTAAGAAATAAGGTAATCAAAAAAACGGCCGAAAAAATAGTGCCATTTTGGCGAGGAAGCGTCTGCGGGGAAAAGATTCCCGTCGGGTGTGGAAGAGCGGGGACGCGGCCGCCCTGCGGGCACGCGGCGTCGTCAGCTATGCTCCCGGAAGATTCAGAAGGGATAACCGATCGCCAGGTTGAGCACCATATCGCTGATGTCCGTCGCAGCCCGAAGATTCCACTTGGATCCCTCGGGCTTCCAGGGCGTACGCAACGGTACGGCGACATCGACGCGCAAGACCAGGATCGTGAAATCGAACCGCAGGCCGGCGCCCGCCCCGACGGCGAAATCCTTCAGGAAAGCGGACGTAAAGACAGCACCGGGACGGTTGGGGTCATTTCGCAGCGTCCATACATTGCCCCAATCGGTAAATACCGCCCATCGCACGAAGCCCCAGAGATTGGAGCGATACTCCAAATTGAACTCCAGCCGGATGTCCCCGGGCTGATCCGGGATGAAGGCGTTCGCGTTCGGGTCGCCGGCGTAGTAATGTCCCGGACCCAGCGCCCTTGCCCGAAAGGCGCGGATATCGTTCGTTCCTCCCGCGAAGAATGCTTTTACAAAAGGCAGACTGCCGCTGTTCCCATACGGGATACCCAGCCCCGCGTTGAACCGGCTCGCCAGCATATTGTACCTGGTAAAACGCAGGTAGTGCCGAAAGTCAACCTCGAACCGCATGTACTGCGCCCACGGCACCCCGAAGATCTCCTTTTGCTGACCGGTCTTGTTGAAATTCGCGCCCGAGAAGAGCCCGAGCAGGTTGTTCGAGAAGTCGACATTCGCATTGAACCAAAAATTATTCGGGCTGCGGGCATGACGCGGATCGAAGGAAGAGTTGTAATTGAAGTTCCAGGAAGGACCGATGATCAACTGCGGTTCGATCCCATAGAACAGGTTGCGGTTCTTATCGATGGAGACCTGGAAACTGTCCGTGATATTGGTCGGCCGCACATAACTTATGCCCAGCAGCGTGATGCCGTTCTCGGACGTCACCCTGTTCTTGAACTGGTAGCCGAAACTCAGGCGCGAGGAGGTCAGCGTGTACAACGAGTTGTTCTCATAAATATCGTAGCCCGCTTCGATACGGGTCCTGGGAACGAATTTCCCGCTCGTGTTCAGGTTGAACGGCGCAACGATCTTGGGTATCGTCAAACCAGCATCGATGCCGCTGCGGCGCGTGAGCGACTTTTCGGATTTGCTCACAGACTGACCTTCGAGACCGCCGTACACCCGGATATTGAACAGCTCGCCTCCATGGAATAGATTGCGGTGCATCCAGTTCAGCGCCAGTTCCGTACCCGTCGTATTGTCGCTGCGCGTAAGACCCGTTACCTCAAACCGCAGCTGTTTGGTCTGCGAAGGGGTCAGGTAATAATATAGGTTCAGCCGGCTGTTCGTATCGGCCGAAGACGCCGGTTCGAACCGCGCTTTCACGAACTGGAAAACACCGAGGCTGACCAGCCGGCTCAACGATGCGTTGTGATCCCTCTCTTTGTAGATGTCGTTCGGTTTGATCAGCAGCGTCCTGCTGAAGACGTGTGGCCGGAGGAAATGCGCGGAGTCGATGATCCGGTAGCCTTCCGGCGTGATATACGCATGCTTGCTGTTCGTATCGGTTCGGTTCACCGGGTTGACATAAGCCGTGATACGATTGATCCGATAGATCTCGCGCGCCGGATCGGGCATCTCATCCTTCAACCGCATGAACATGTCGACTTTGTGGTCGCCTACGGCAGTATCGAGGTCGACGACGAGGTAGTCGGGGTTGAAATAGTAGAAACCGTGGTTCTTGAGCCGGTCGTCGATCCTGACGCGCTCTTCCTTGATCGTCTCCAGGTCATAAAAATCGCCCGTTTTCAACAGCGAGTGCTTCTGGAGCGTATCGATCCGGTTGCTGACGTCGTCGGAATCGTCCGGGTAGTTGATCTTTCCGATCGTATACCGCGGGCCCAGCTGCGCGGTATAGGTCGCCGTCAGGTGCCTGTCTTTGACAAAGGTCGTGACGATCACCGAATCGTGAAAGAACCCCTTGTTCTCCAGGTGACTTTGCAGCACCTGCGCATTGTTGGCAAGGATCGCCGGCGACACGAGCACGGGCGGTTCGCCCACCTTGTATTTCAGCCAGTGTTTGAACCCTTTGGTCTTGTGCGTCGTTCCGGCGATGTTGTAGATCCAGAGCTTCACCCGGAGTCCGAGGATCTTGCTGTTCAGCTTTGGCAGAAGGTAGTCCTCCATTTCCTCGTTCCACTGGTGTTTCTCTTTCTTCGACATCGGTACGGACGACTCCACCTGCGTCTTGTTGGCCGTGTACAAGGTCTCGTTCCCCGCGAGGTATTTGGATTCATGACAGCCTGCCAGGACAGCCGAAACGATTCCCATCAATAATAAAAGCCGTAGCATACGCGGAATGCCTGTCATTTTGTTGAAGATGTTGTGCTGGATTTAGATGTCCTGGTCGGTTCTATCATTTCGCCCTTCGCGCGGTGCCAGATCTCTTTGAATTTGTCGTAGTTGAAAGTAAAGACAAATCCCACGCCCGTCTCGATCACCTGCCCCAGCACGACCGCCTCGTACTGGTTCTGGCGATAGACCCGCAAGAGGTAGCGGCCGTCTTTCGACAGTTTGTAAGCCGCGTCGACCGTTCCCGCGAGGTTCGAAGGCGCCTGTTGGGGCGCACCCGACCCGACGACGTCAAAGCTGCTGCCCACACTGACCCGCAACCGGTCGCGCATCAGCGCTTTGGAGAGCGTGACGTCCAGTTCCGTGTAGTCGATCTCGTTACCCGTGCTCCAATCCTGCTGGTTGTTCAGGTCGAAGTGGACGTCCACGCCCTTGATGAGACTGGCGGCTACCTGGTCCATCTGGCTGGTGAGGATCTGGCTGGCGCTCGAGAATGCGAGATTGCCCACGGTCGAGCCGCCGCCCGCCTTCGAGCTCAACGGGTCTTCACCGACAAAGCGGCCGAGCAGGAGCAGCGCAAACACCTGCTCGTTCATTTCCGACTGTTGGGTACGCAGTTCGGTGAGACGCTGGTCGACGTCCGGCCAGAGCGTGAGGATCGTGGTCGGCAACGAGATATCGAAGGTGATCGACGGTTTGAGCATGTCGCCTTCCATTTTGAGGGTGACCAGGAACGGCAATTTCTGCCGGAACTTATTTTGCTCGGTGATCGGAAGATCGTTGATGACGTTGGACACCAGGTCGATCGAAGGCGTATTGGCGGTGTAGGAGGCGGTCAGGTGGACGGTGGCCTGTTTGGGATCGCCCGTCCAGGTGACAATGCTGTTCGGATCGATGCTGAATTTTCGTTTCAGCAATTCCAAAGAAAGCGTGTAGTAACCACCATTCACCTGGTAGGAACCCGTAAGGTCCATTTTGCCGCTCTTCTCCAGCTGAAAGACGAGGTTGCTGCGGCCGCGGATATTGAGCGCGTCCCCGCTGCGCGGGTCGATAACGATGTTCAGCACGGCGCTGGTGTCCGTCAGCAGGTTGAGACTCACGTCGAGCCCCTTGATCTCCGTCTTCCTGGCCCGCAATGCCAGCGCCTTTTTGTCGATGAGCGTGTCGCCGGTGCGGTGATCGACGAACCGGACGACCCCCACCCGGTCGCCGACCTCGGGGTTGTCGGGAGGTAACGCGTAATAGAAATTGGTGCTTTTGTTTACCCGGATGGTGCCGTCGATCATGGGGGATTCCAGCTTCCCTTCCAGGTTAATCGCGGCATCGAGGTTGAGCTTCCCGTAAAATTGCCGGCTGCTGTTTTCGGGCGCATTCACCATCCGGAAGTTCTGCGCGTTCAGCGAAATGTCGAACCCAAACTGGTGATAGTCCCCGGTAAAGACATTGCCGTCGAGGATCAGTTTGTTGCCCGCGGAGTCCTTCAGGGTGAATTCGCTGAAATTGAACCCGTCCTCGTCGAATGCGATCCGGTCCTTCGAAACCTCCAGCGCTTCGCCCGAGATCGTCGGCGTGACCACGGCGCTGTCGAAATAAAGATTGCCCCTGACCACGGGTTTGTCGAATGTGCCCCCAATGGTGAATTTTCCCATCAGGTAGCCCTTCATCTGATCGATAAATCCCCGGGCGGCGCCGGAGAAGGCGGCAAGGTTGATGCGCCGCAGGTCGAGGTTCAGGTCCATTTTGCCTTCGCCGGTGTAATAATCGCCGGAAACGGCAATATCGTTATTCTTCCCCTGCAGCCCGATGTCGGCGGTGAAAGCATTGGCTTTTTCGTTGTTGACCTTTACCGTCAGGTCGCCGAGCGTGTCCGCCTTAAAGGAGACATTTTCAACCTTCAGATCGGAGGTGAATACCGGGTTCGTGGTGATATTCCGTACTTCGGCGGTCCCATTCAGGACGCCGTCGGCAATCACCGAGTCCTGGTTGGCAAGCCGGCTGATCGTGCTGAGCCGGAAATGGCC
>DASZYU010000045.1:0-60310 GCA_035545215.1 Puia sp. | reverse complement strand
GAGCACATGAGCTTCCTTTGCAGCAGATTTTTTGCGGATGGGCGCTATATCCGGGTGGACGGTAAACCGTTCTTTGCGGTGTACCGGCCCGATCTTTTTCCGGACATCCGCCGAACGACCGACACGTGGCGGAAGACAGCGTTGCGGCTGGGAACCGGCGAATTGTACCTGGCCTACATGCAGGCCTTCAATCTGCGCGAGGACCCGGCGACGATGGGTTTCGATGCGGCAATCGATTTTCAGCCGGACTTCTATAGTTCCGTTCCGACGGAAGGCACGGCCATCGCGCGTTGGGCCCACCGGTTCCTCGGGCGCCGTTCGGTCTATGTCGACAACCAGGTCCGCGACTATGCCCGTTATGTCGCGTATATCACCCGCCGGCCCGCCCCGCCATATAAATGGTTTCCGGCCGTGACGCCGATGTGGGACAATACCGCAAGACGCAAGACGGGCGCCACCATTTTCCGCAATTCCACTCCGCGGCTGTATGAGGACTGGCTGCGGCATGTGCTGAAACAGTTCAGAGCCCCGTCCGCCGAAGAGAATTTCATTTTTATCAACGCGTGGAACGAATGGGCGGAAGGCAATCATCTCGAGCCCTGCGCGAAATGGGGACGCGCCTACCTGGAAGCTACGAAAAGGGCCCTGTCCCATGAGTGATACCCTGATCTCCGTCGTCATCCCCGTCAAGAACGGCGATGCGTGGCTGGGAAGAACCATCCCGGCGGTCCTCGGTCAGCGAATCCCGGGAAACCTCGAGATCATCGTCATCGACTCCGGATCCACCGACAACAGCTTGCGGATCCTGGACGAATACCCCGTTCGCGTCCACCACCTGCCGCCCGAAGATTTCAACCATGGTACGACCAGGAACCTGGGCGTGTCGCTCGCGCGCGGCAAATATGTCGTGATGACCGTACAGGATGCGACACCCTCCGGTGACGGATGGCTGCAAAGCCTGCTGGACGGATTCGACGAGGATAAGGTCGCGGCGGTATGCGGTCTGCAGATCGTTCCGCATGACCGGGATAAGAACCCGATCGCCTGGTTCCGGCCAGTGGACCCGCCCGGCACGAAAAAATATTCATTCCCGAGCGCCGCCGGTTTCGATGCGCTTTCCCCTACGGAAAAACGGACCGTCTGCCGGTGGGACAATGTGAACGCGATGTACCGGAAGGACATTCTCGAACGCCTGCCGTTCCGGAAAACGGAATTCGCCGAAGATGCGCTGTGGGCGGCGGACGCTCTTCGTGCCGGTTACAGCCTTGTCTACCAAACCGCCGCCAGGGTCTTTCATTACCACTACGAAACGCCCGGGTTTACGCTCCGCCGAAGCTTTGCGGAATATTACCACTATTACAAGATCTTCGGAACGATCCCCGATAAGCCGGCCGGAGAATGGATCCAGGTACTCAGGAACATCAGGGTCCTGCTGAAGGAAAACAGCATCGGATGGCGCCAAAAATGGGATTGGCTGGGTTACAACAGGCGGCAGAGAAAAGCCATCGGCAAATCGATCGGATCGTTCAGGACGGCCCTGGCGAAGGGCGAACGCCAGCTGGACGAGATGTACGATCGTCTTTGCACGACACCGCCGCAAGCAGTTAAACCCGCTTCCAAAACAACCCCGGAATGAACGCGAGTGATAAACCGCTGGTAAGCGTGCTGATGACGGCGTACAACCGGGAGAGATACATCGGTACAGCCATCGAAAGCGTTTTGGCTTCGACATACAACCACCTGGAACTGATCATTGTCGACGACCGGTCCAAAGACCGTACGGTAGAGATCGCCCGCGGGTACGTAGCGAACGATCCACGCGTCAGGGTCTATGTCAATGAGCAGAACCTGGGTGATTACCCGAACAGGAATAAGGCGGCCGGGTACGCCCGGGGAAAGTACCTCAAGTATGTCGATGCGGACGATTATATTTATCCGTGGGGGCTCGACATGCTGGTGCGGATGATGGAAGCCTTCCCGCGCGCCGGATGGGGCCTTTGCTCGCTGCCGCAGGTAGTGGAACGGCCTTATCCATTCCAGCTGGATCCGAAACAAGCGTATGAACACCATTATTTCGGGCCCGGTCTGTTCCATAAGGCGCCGTTGTCTTCGATCTTTCTGCGCGAAGCGTTCGTAAAGGCCGGCGGTTTCTCCGATAAGCGGATGGTGGGCGATATGGAAATGTGGCACAGGATGGCCTTACAGTTCCCGGTATTGCTCATGCCCGACGGCGTCGTCTGGTATCGCGAGCACGATAGCCAGGAGTTCAATGACGCCGGACAATTTACGGTGCGTTACGAAGAGGTAGCGCTCCAATACCTGAAGGACCCCGCTTGTCCGCTCACGCGGGGACAGATCAGACAGATCGTTTCCAAAAGGAAACGGCAATGGTTGAAATTCGCCTGTCTCCATTTGATCCGGCTCCGTTGGGGACGCGCGGCCGATGACCTTAGAATCTGGTACCGTTATGCTGCATAAGCTGACCTATTTCCTGAGACGACCGCTGCAGCTGCCGATCGTGCTGCTGACCAGGCTGCCCTATTTCGGGTTTATCAGGGATACGGAGGACTATCAGGGCCGGGTCCCTTTCGAGTGGTGGTTCCGTCAAAAGCTGCTCAACAAAGGGGGTAACAAAAAAGCGTACTGGCCCGTACACTGGACCAGCCAGGTTCATGACGCCGAAAAGATCCTCGTCGGCATCGACGCATACCCCGGGTTCATGAAGGGTTGTTATATCCAGGGAAAGGGCGGGATCTCGATCGGCGACTACACACAGGTCGGGCCCAACGTCGTCATCGTCAGCGCCAACCATGACCCCTACGACAGCCGCAAACACGTCCCCGCCAGGGTTACGATCGGGAAATATTGTTGGCTGGGTGCAGGCGCGAAGATCATGCCGGGGGTCGAGCTGGGCGATTGGACCATTGTCGGCGCCGGCGCGGTCGTCACCCGGTCGTTCCCGGGCGGGTACTGCATACTCGGCGGGGTTCCCGCGCGACAGATCAAAGCGCTCGAAAAAGAGAAATGCGTCCCTTTTCAAAACCGGGTTCTGTACAACGGCTATATACCTGCTGAAAAATTCATGGACTACCGCAAAAAACACCTCGACATCTGATGCTGGCGATCATCGACTATGGCGTGGGAAACCTGGCCTCCATCCGGAACATGTTCAAAAAGATCGGGGCCGAGGCCCTGGTGACCAATGACATCGGGAAGATCCGCGAGGCGCAAAAGATCCTTCTTCCGGGCGTGGGCGCATTCGATCATTGCATGACGCTATTCAACGCCTCCGGTCTGCGCGAGATCGTAACGAGAAAGGCATTGGAAGAAGCGACGCCGACGATCGGCATCTGCGTGGGACTTCAAATGCTGATGGAAGGAAGCGAAGAAGGAAAGGAACCCGGGCTGGGCTGGATAAAGGGGCGTACGGTCCGGTTCCGGCAGGATCAGCTGGGCAACCTCAAAGTGCCGCACATGGGATGGACATCGGTCCGGTCCTGCAAAACTTCCGGGTTGACCGGCGGTTTCACCGAAGACACCCGGTTCTATTTCGTGCATTCGTACCATGTACAGGTCGCCGACCCGCGGGACGAACTGATCGCCGCCGAATATGGGACGCAGTTTACGGCAGGCGTCGAAAGAGGCAACATCCTCGGTGTACAATTCCATCCGGAGAAGAGTCACCGGTTCGGTATGCAACTGTTGAACAATTTTGTAAGGTCGTATTGAAACGCGCACGGATGAGACGGATAAGGGTGATTCCGGTATTGCTGATCCATGAAGGCGGACTCGTAAAATCGGTCCGGTTCAAGGACTATCGGTACGTCGGCGACCCGATCAATGCCGTAAAGGTCTTCAATGAAAAGGAGATCGACGAGATCGTCATCCTCGATATCGATGCCACAAGAGAAAAGCGGCCGCCCGATTTCCGGAAGATCAGGGAAATAGCCGAGGAGGCCTTTATGCCCCTGGCTTATGGTGGCGGTATCACCAGCATCGATGAGGCGAAACAGTTGTTCAACCTCGGGGTGGAGAAGGTCATCGTCAACTATACTGCGGTACACGACCCGGGCTTCGTCACCGCGCTGGCCCGGCAGGTGGGCAGCCAGAGCGTGGTAGTATCCGTGGATGTGAAAAAGAACATTTTGGGGAAATACAGGGTATTCACGAAAAATGGCAGGGAGGACACGGGTGAGGAGCCGGTCTCTTTTGCTAAAAAGATGCAGGACGCGGGCGCCGGCGAGCTTTTTCTGAATTCCATCGAAAATGACGGCACTTACCGGGGCTATGATCTCGCGCTCGTAACGAAGGTCAGCGGCGCCCTCGGAATTCCGCTGGTCGCCTGCGGGGGGGCTTCCCGCGTGGAGGATTTTGCGGCTGCGGTAAGCGCAGGCGCTTCCGCCGTGGCCGCGGGCAGCATGTTCGTGTTCCAGCGACCGCATCAGGCAGTGCTGATCAGCTATCCGGGGCAGCAAGAACTGAAGGAAAAGGTATTCAGCCGCCTGGAGGTAAAATAGAACCACGTGTTTTTCGTTACAATCGGGCGGAGCCGGATCACCGGCGGGCGAGCCCCCGGGGCAAAGCCCGCGAACGGACCCGGGCGAAAAATCCATTGAAGAGCGTTATGATACTATCAGCGAAAGATCCCGGCTACAGACAGTGTACGAAGACGGTTATGGACAATATTGCCGACCCGGACATCCGGTTCGACGAAGCCGGCGTCTGTAATTATTACCATGATTATGTCAGGGCTGCCCGCGACGGCGTATTCGAGGGCGAGAAGGGGGAACAGGAGCTGGCCCGGCTGGTGGACCGGATCAGGAAAGCGGGCAAAGGAAAAAGCTATGACTGCCTCATCGGGTTGAGCGGCGGGGTCGACAGCACCTATGTGGCATGGCTCGTCAAACAGCTGGGGCTGCGTCCGCTCGCCGTACACCTGGACAACGGCTGGAATTCGGAACTTGCCATCCGGAACGTAGAGAACATCATCACCCGGCTGGGTTTCGATCTCTACACGCTGGTCGTCAACTGGGAAGAATTCAAAGACATCCAGCTGGCTTACCTCAGGGCCTCGGTCGTGGATATCGAAGTCGTGTCGGACCACGCCATATTTTCCACGATGTACCGGCTGGCCAAAGAAAAAAGTATCGGCTATATCATCAGCGGCACCAATATCGTGACCGAGCAGATCATGCCGCCTTCCTGGCTGTTCAATAAGATGGATTTCACAAACCTGAAAGACATCCATGACCGGTTCGGCAAGAAGAAGCTGAAGACCTATCCCACCTTCGATTTCAAGAAATACGTCTACTATTCGGCGGTGTTGCGGCTCGTGCCGATTTCGATCCTGAACTATGTTCCGTACAACAAAAAGGAAGTCAAGGAAGTGATAAAAAACGAGCTCGGCTGGAGGGATTACGGCGGCAAGCATTATGAATCGATCTTCACCAAGTTTTACCAGGCCTATATCCTGCCCGGGAAATTCAGGATCGACAAGCGAAAAGCGCATCTCTCCAACCTGATCTGCAGCGGCCAGCTGACCAGGGACGAAGCGCTCGGGGAGTTGAGTCGTCCCCTTTACGCCCCGGATGAGCTGGCCTCGGATAAGGAATACGTGCTGAAGAAGCTGGGGCTGACCGACCAGGAATTCGACGAGATCATGCATCTCCCGGTCAGACGCCACCAGGATTTCAGGACGGATGCCCATTTGAAAGGATCCTATATGAGCCTTTTGGAAAGAACGGCCCCCGTTCGCAAAGCCATTAAAAAAATAGTTTCGAAATGAACAAGGGTTTGCAGTTCGCCATCATCGGCTGCGGCCGCATCGCCCAGCGGCACGCGGAGCATATTCAACGGTTGGGAAAGCTGGTGGCGGTTTGCGATATCGTGGCGCCGAAGGCAAAAGAACTGGCGGAGAAATACAACGCGGCATGTTATCACCAGGTCGACGACCTGCTGAACCGGCACAGGGATATCGATGTCGTTTCCGTATGCAGCCCCAATGGCCTGCACGCCGAGCACACGATCAAAGCGCTCCGCGCCGGGTTCCATGTGCTGTGCGAAAAGCCGATGGCCCTGACGGTGCAGGATTGCGGGGAGATGATCAATGCCGCCGAAAGGGCGAACAGAAGGCTGTTCATCGTCAAGCAAAACCGGTTCAACCCGCCGGTGGCCGCAGTCAAACGGCTGATCGACGAAGGCCGGCTGGGCAAGATCTACAGCGCCCAGTTGTCCTGTTTCTGGAACCGCAATGAAGCCTACTACAAGGATTCCTGGAAGGGGACGAAGGGTCTCGACGGCGGAACGCTCTTCACGCAGTTCAGCCATTTCATCGATCTTCTTTACTGGATCGTTGGTGACGTCAGGGAGGTGCAGGGCTTTCTCGGCAACTTCGACCATCAGGGTATTATCGAATTCGAAGATACGGGCGTGGTGAGCCTCAAATTCTACAATGGGGCCATTGGGACCATTAACTACACGGTCAACAGCCATGGCAGGAACATGGAAGGCTCGCTTACGCTTTTTGGAGAAAAAGGCACGGTCAAGATCGGCGGTCAATACCTCAATGAGCTGGAATACCAGGACATCCGCGATTACAAGATCGACAATCTGCCTCCGGGTAATCCCCCGAACAACTACGGACAGTACCAGGGCTCCATGTCCAATCACGATAAGGTATACCAAAATGTCATCGAAGTGCTCAGTGGTAACGGCATCATCGCCACCAACGGCTTCGAAGGACTCAAAACGGTGGAGATAATCGATAAGATCTATTCGACGGCGAAACCTTCATGAACGTCAGATTCAAAGATGCCGGTATAACCGGCGACGTGCGTTTCGGGGCGGATGTGCTTGTCATCAGGCCGGTCAACCTCTATGGCTGCAGCATCGGGGATAACAGCTTCATAGGCCCCTTCGTGGAGATCCAGCGCAATGCGAAGATCGGCAATCATACGAAGGTGCAGTCGCACACCTTCATTTGCGAGCTGGTCGAGATCGGAAACCACTGTTTCATCGGCCATGGCGTCATGTTCATCAACGACCTTTTTGCGACGGGCGGTCCGGCAGGGGGCGACGCCTCGAAGTGGAAACCCACGCGTATCGGTGATCACGTTTCCATCGGCAGCAATGCCACCATTCTGCCGGTGACCGTTTGCGATCGTGTCGTCATCGGCGCGGGTGCGGTCGTGACAAAAGATATTACCCGGCCCGGCATATATGCCGGTAATCCTGCCCGTCTGATCCGGCAGCTTTAAAATCCTATCACAAGCAGATCAAATGAAAATTCCCTTTGTAGACCTGAAATCGCAATACCGTAGCATCCAAAAGGACATCGACGCGGCCATCGCCCGCGTCATCGGCGAGACGTCGTTCATCGGCGGGCCATGCGTGGACGAATTCGAGAAGAAGTTCGCGGCTTTGTACGGGGTAAAGCACGTCATCTCCTGCGCCAATGGGACTGACTCGCTGTATATCCTGCTGCGCATGCTGTGCATAGGGTCCGGCGATGAAGTGATCACGGTGGCCAACAGCTGGATATCCAGTTCGGAAACGATCACGCAGGCCGGAGCACGGGTCGTGTTCGCCGATGCGGACCCGGTCTATTACAGCCTGGATGAGACCAGGCTGGAGAGCCTGATCACCCCGCGTACCCGTGCTGTCGTCGCTGTTCACCTGCAGGGACAAATGTGCGCGATCGATAAGGTCAAAGCCATCTGCGACCGCCATGGTCTCCACCTGATAGAAGACTGCGCACAGGCACATTTTTCGACCTTCGAAGGCCGCAGGGCCGGGCTGTTTGGCATCGCGGGATCATTCAGCTTCTATCCCGGCAAGAACCTGGGAGCATACGGCGACGCCGGCTGTATCATCACCGACGATGACGCATTGGCGGAGAAATGCCGGATGTATGCCCGGCACGGCGCACTTGTGAAACATCAACACCGCATCGAAGGCATCAACAGCCGGATGGACGGTCTGCAGGCAGCCATCCTTACGGCCAAATTGCCGTATATCCTCGACTGGACGGAAAAAAGGATCGCGGTCGCCGCCAGTTATGACAAGGCGCTGAAGGGCCTCGGCGGGATCGTCACTCCCGCCGTCCGTCCCGGAACCCGTCACACTTTTCACCTCTATGTGATCAGGGCCGAACGGCGCGACGGCCTGGCGCAGTTCCTCAAAGAAAAGGGGATCGAAACGGCGATCCATTATCCTTCTCCACTACCCGCGCTCCCGGCCTATAGCTATCTCGGTCACGGGCCCTCCGACTTCCCCGTGGTTACCCGGCTGCAGCCGGAGATCCTCTCGCTTCCCATCTACCCCGAAATGACGCAACAGGCGGTCGACTTTGTCTCGGCCTCGATCCGGGAATTCTATGCCAATTGACTCCCCAGCGCTGGTGAATAAGAATATCCTGATCATTTCCCCGCAGGCCTGGGGAAATATGTTCATTTCCAAACATCATTATGCCGTCGAGCTTGCGCGCAGAGGCAACAGGGTTTATTTCCTTAACCCGCCCGGCGAGGGCGGGCCGGCCGCCAGACCGCAAACCAATTTCGCCGCCCGGGCCCGCAACGTGGAGGTCATTCGCTCCGAAACGGTGCCGGACCTCTGGTTCATCCGGCATAACCTGCGGTTCCCGTATAAACTGAAGTTCCATGCGCTGCCACTGTTCCATTCCCTGATGCGTTTCCAGGCAAGGCGCATTCTCCGCGCAATAGGCAGACCGATCGATATCGTGTGGTCTTTCGACCTCGGTTATTTATATCCGTTCCATTTTTTCGGCCAATCGCTCAAGATCTTCCATCCCGTCGACGAGCCCCTCACGGCCGCGGCGATCCGCGCCGCTACCGGTGCGGATGTCCTTTTCGCCGTTACCCGCGAAATCGTTGGAAAATACCATCGGTTCGACATTCCGCGCCATTTCATCAACCACGGCGTTTCGAATGAATTCCTCGCGATGGCACAGGCCGGGGATGCCGGGAATGAGGCGGACGCAACGTCAGATACACCATTGCCGCAGACGGCGGGCGGTGGGGCGCGGAGCGCCGATGTCCCCGGCGGGGTGGGCGCGTCCCACGCGGTGCGGATCGGTTTCTCGGGCAACCTGCTTCGGCCCGACATCGACAGAGAGACATTTCTGAAAATTATCAGGGACAACCCGGGCGTCGTCTTCGAATGCTGGGGCAGCTACAAACAAGGCCAGTCGAATATCGGCGGTGCCGCGGACGATGCGACCGCAGCCTTCGCGGCGGCGCTGCTCGAACAGCCCAATATCATTCTGCACGGCCCCGTGCCCTCCGATCGGCTGGCAAAAGAGATCCACCGCATGGATGGTTTTCTCATTTGTTATGACATCCATAAAGACCAAAGCGGCGGGACCAACTACCACAAGATCATGGAATACCTGAGCACGGGCAAGGTGATCGTCTCCAACAACGTCACTACGTACCAGGATCGGCCCGACCTCCTCCGGATGGTCGCCGAAAGGGACAACAACCGACACCTGCCCTCCCTGTTCAAAGAAGTGATCACGCGGCTCGCGGAACATAACTCACCCGAGGCGCGCAACCGGCGCATCGCCTTTGCGCGCGAGAACACCTATCCCAAACAGCTGGACCGCATCGCCGCCATCCTGGAAGCCATGCGTCCCGCCGCCGGTTCGGACTAAACACGCATCCATGGCTCGCAGTAAGATATTGGTCGTGCTCTATTCGCATCCCGAACTGTTCCCCCCTACGTTGAATGCAGTCATCAACCTGGCGGAACGCTACGGCGAGGTACACCTCCTTTACCGCCCGCACAAACGCGATGAATGGGTTTGGCCGTCCAATGTTCATTTGCATCCTTCCGGAAAGGAAATGACCATCCGGCAGTTCATGTCCGGCAGTACCGGAACGAGGATGGCCACGCATGCCCGTTTCGTCCGGGATTTCCTCCGGCTGGTGCGGCGGCTGAAGCCGGAGACCTTGCTGCTTTACGATGCTTATCCCGCGTTGTTCTACCGGGCGATCCGGTTTTTCGTTCCGGGAAAGCCGTTCGTTTGGTATCACAGTCACGATGTCATCGAAGGAAAAGACCTCCGGACGGGCGACCGGACCATCGGGTTGCTGAAAAGCGCGGAGAAATTCATTCTCGGCGAGGCCGGTCTGTTCACGTTGCCGGCGGTCGAACGCAAACCGTATTACGATCTGTCGGCCTTCAAAGGCAGGTATGCGACTATCCCCAACTTCCCATCGCGGAAAGTGTTCCATGAGCTGGGACCCAGAAAGATATCGGGCCCGATCACGCTCGCTTTCCAGGGTTCCATCTGCGAAGGTCGCGGTTTGGAGGGGGTCATCGCTTCGCTTCCGATGCAGGCGGCGGGCCATCCTGTCCGGTTCTCCATTACCGGATTCTGTAACGATCCGGCATATTTCCAGCGGCTGAAGACAAGCATCGCCGATATTGCCGATCCGGGAGCCGTAACGATCCGCGAAGCGGTCCCCTATGGCCGCTTGCAGGAGGCGCAAAAGGATGCGCACGTAGGCTGGGCGTATTATGGCATGGATTCCGACATGGACCAGTCGATCGGCACCGCGTCGAACAAATTCTTTGAAGCCTGCGCGATGGGACTACCCGTCCTGTACAACGGCGATAATTCCTTCGAAGCCTATCGACGGTTCGAATGGGCCTTTCCCGTACAACCCTCCAGGGAAAGCCTGTCACGACAGATGCAGTTCATCGCGGAACACTATGAATGCCTTTCGGCCAAAGCCAGGGATCAGTTTCTGCAAGAACTGAATTTTGAAATTGCTTTTGAAGCGACCATGAAATTATTACCCGATGCCTGAGCTCAGGGACCGGCCCCCCGGGCAGGTGGAGATCGTGACGATCCTCCGCGGTCTGGCGGCGACCAGCGTCTTCCTGTTCCACCTCGTCTGCGTGACGCACGGTTATATTCCCGGCGACACCGTCCATGCCTTTTTCAGCTATGGCAGGTTCGGCGTGCAATTCTTTTTCGTCATTTCGGGTTTCGTTATTCCCTACTCGATGATGCGCGCCAATTACCGGACCCCCGATTTTTTCCGGTTCCTTTTGAAAAGGGTCGTCCGTATCGAGCCGCCGTATATGCTGATCCTGGTCCTGACCGTGGCCTTTCTCTGGCTGCGCTCCCGGACGGTCGCCGGCGACCCCTTCCCGGTCACCTGGCAGCAGGTGGCCTTGCACGTGGGATACCTGATCCCCTTCTCGGGATACGACTGGCTAAGCATCGTGTTCTGGACGCTAGCGATCGAGTTCCAGTTCTATCTTTTCTTTTCGCTGGCCTTTCGGGCGTTCACCGGTCCCGGCGTATGGCGATGGCTGATCAGCGCCCTATTGATCGCTATCCACTGGATCCATCCACTCGATACACAATTCCTGTATTGGTCGCCCATTTTTCTCATGGGCATCTACCTGGCGCTGGGGAAGATGAAAAAGATCGCTTCGTCAGAAATGTTCGCGGCCCTCGGCATTTTGGCCGTCGTCGGGTTTTTGAAGTTCGGTCCCGTAGTCGATCTTTTTGCGCTCACCTCGGTGGCCGCCATCTACTTCGAACCGGTCATCCGCAGCCGGGTGCTGGACTTCCTCGGCAATATCTCTTATTCCTTGTACCTGTCGCATACCCTGATCGCGTTCGCGGTCATCAACATCGGTATCCGCTATACCCGATCCCCTTATCAGCGCGTTTTTTTTGTAGCGCTGGCGGTCACGGCCACGCTGCTCTTCAGCTGGCTGCTATACCTCTTCGTTGAAAGGCCGGCCAAGAAATGGGCTTCCGCCATCAAATACAAATGACCAACCGCTGTACCATCGTCAGTCCTTCCGGTAACCTCTATGGCAGCGAGCAGGTGCTGTTCGATTTTTTGGTGGGTACGGGCGAGGTATATACCGTCATGGTCCCCGCCGGTAGCCTGCTGCTGCGCAAATTGCAGGAGGCCCGTCTTGCTCACCGGCTGAAGACCTTTCGTACGGGGAGCCCGTTAAGGCTCTACGCAGGCATTTTCTTCCAGTTGGCGGCGGGAAGGATCAGAACGCTCTATCTGAACGAAGCAGGTCACAGCAGATACGCGGTTATGCTTGCGCGTTGGTACCGGAAAAAGAATTTCGTCATCCATGTCCGCATGAAGGAGGATACGGAACCGGGCCGCTGGCCCTCCCACCCCCTTCCCAATCTCCGCCTGATCGCCATTTCCGGATACATCGAACATCGACTGCCCCTGCCCGCGGAATGCATCCTCGACCCGTACCGGTTCACCGACAGGCCCCTTCGGGCCGCAAAGATCGACTCGTCGGGTCTGACGATCGGCGTCATCGGGAGGATAACGGTCACCAAAGGGCTCTACAAGCTGGTACAGCTGGCAGAACATGCGGCAAAGGATCCCGCAGCGGCACGGCTCCGGTTCGCCCTGTTCGGAGACGTTTCCGGCGACAGCGAGGACCGCGAGCTGGTCGGAAGGCTGCAGGCATTGCCAAACGTGAAATTCGAAGGGTTCGTTTCCGATAAGGACGCCATCTATGACAACCTGGACGCCGTCCTTCACATGAGCGTGGTCGAGGCGCTCGGCCGCATTTTCTTCGAGGCTATCGACTATGGCAAACCATTCCTGGGCTTCGATGCGGCGGGCATCGGCGAGATCGCCCGGCTTACCGGTCTCGACCGGGGTCTGGCGGCCGCTGACGGGGACTGGATGGACAAACTTTTGCAACGCTTGCTGCTGCTGGACCGGGAATACGGCCAATGGGCGGAAGAGGTGCGGAATAAAAAAGAGGCGTGCCGGAATATCTTTTCAATGGACCGGTATGTCAGCCGGATCAATGCACTCATCGCATCATGAAAGTAGTTTACGTCGGTCCATATGGGGAGGGCAGCACCTCGAAGATGCGCGGTGAACGGCTCCGTGCGCTACTGGCGCCGGCCAGCTTCCAGGTCATCGACCTGGACAGGCCGCTGGGTGAACATTCCAGGCTGATCCGCTCGCTCGGCTGGCGGTTTCACCGCGGGCCGCTGGTCCGGTCGGTCAACCGTTTCATCCGCCAACAGGCAACCGGCGAGTACGATCTGCTCTGGGTGGATAAAGGCATCTTCATCGTTCCCGAAACGATCGACGCGATCAGGACCCGGAAACGCGTTCACTATACGCCCGATACGGCCATCGTGTTCAACCGGTCGCGGCATTTCTTTTCATCGATACCCCTCTACGACTTTTGCATTACCACCAAATCCTTCGAAATGGAAGGCTACCGGGCCAAAGGCGCCCGTAAGGTGTTGTTCTGCACCCAGGGTTACGACCCCGATATCCATCGCCCTTCCACTCCCTTCGGACAAAAGGAGGGCGCCGTATTCGTAGGACTATGGGAGGAAGCTAAGGAACGCTACCTGGCCCTTCTGCTCGAAGCGAAAATTAAAGTAACTTTGGCCGGCGTGCAATGGGAGCGGTTCGTTCACCGTTACAGGAACAATCCGCTGCTGAATTACCGGGGAACGGGCGTTTTCGGCGACGCGTACGCCCGGCTGTTGTCGGGCGCCAGGGTGGGCCTCGGGTTGTTGTCCAAACGGTTTCCCGAATTGCATACTACCCGGACCATCGAGATCCCCGCCTGCGGCACGGCCATGGCCGGGGAACGCAACAGTGATACCCTGAACATTTTCAGCGAAGGACAGGCACTGCTTTTCAGCGATGCAAAGGAGATGCTGGAAAAAGTACAAAGGGTGATCCGCGACGACGACTACTGCAGGCAGGTGACGGAAGCCGGCTATCGAAGGATCACCGGAGGCGCTTTCGACTACACTGCCATCCTGAGAAATCTTCTGCGGCAAATGGAGATCCGGAATGAGAGGTAAAGGGGCCATATATCAGATCATATTGGGGATGGTATTCATCCTGTCTTTTTTTACGGACTGGTACGCACAGCTGACCCTGGTCCTGTTCATATCGCTGTTCGTGATGACGATGGACAATCTGGGAAAGGCCATCGTGCTCCGCGAGATCATTTCGCTCCACAGCTGTTTCGTGTGCCTGGTCATGCCGCTGGCGGGATACATTTTCTTCCCTGTGACGAATCCGCTCGCCCGGATCTGGGTGCGGTGGATGCCGATCCCGATCGATCAATATTTCGCTTACGCGTTGCCGGCTGTTTCCGGGTTCATTTTTGCGCTCTGTTTGCCATTGACCGGCAAGAAGCATTCGGACCACGGGGAGGGCCTCCGGCATACCATGGCATGGGCGCGGCGGATGGTGCAGGAAAAAGCGCACCTGGGCGCCATCTTGTTGCTCATCGGAGTGGTCACCTATGAGATCAGGAACTATCTGCCGACCGCGCTTCAATTTGCGTTCCTGCTTTTCTTCTTTGCGGGATTTGCCGGCCTGCTGTATGTCTATTACGCGAAATCTTACCGGTACCGGAAACTGGTCCTCGGCCTTTTTATCGCCTTCATGGCGATCACCACCGTAGACAGCGGCATGTTCACGATCGTAGCCAATATGGGAATGACGCTGTTGTCGTTCTTCTTTTTGGGGCGCAAGACCGCATTATGGAAAAAGTTGTCCTTTGCGATCGTCGCCATCTTTCTGCTGGTCGTCGTACAGATGGTAAAGCCGGCTTTCCGGGGCAAGATCTGGCAGAACAACTACCAGGGTAATAAGGCGCTCCTCTTTGCGAACATGTTCGCCGACAGGGTGAGCAACTTCACCGTGGAATCGGCCGACGTTTTCTTCCCGGTCTATTACCGGACGAACCAGGGTTTTAACGTCTCTTTGGTCATGCGCAGGTTTCCCGCGGTCCAACCTTTCGACAACGGGGCGCACATCGGCCTGACCATCGTTTCCGCATTCGTGCCCCGGTTCCTCTGGCCGGATAAACCGGAGGCGGGAGGCAAATTCAATATGCAGTATTATACGGGTATCAGGATCGTGAATTTTTCGACGAATGTGGGACCGCTCGGTGAGGCATGGGGCAGCTTCGGCGCCGGCGGCATCCTGTTCATGGTGATCCTGGGACTCTTTATCCGGCTGGCGTACCGGCAGGTGTTCGTCGTGGCATCGCGCATGCCCCTGTTGTTGTTCTGGCTGCCCCTTTTCTTTTACCAGGTGACCTATTCGGCGGAGACGGATACGCTGCAGATCATGAATTCGCTGGTAAAATCGGCTTTCTTCGTTTTTCTGCTCTTTAAGATAAAACCATCGTTGTTCATTGCGGCCAAAGACCGTTTCCGGCGGCCCGGTCGCGTCCGTCCGGGTCTATCGGGCGGCAACCTGCCGGCGGAGATATCAAACTAACTTATGAACCGCGTCGTTTACTTCTTCCGTAAGCAAAACCCTGCTTTTTTCAGCATCGAAAGCTCTTTCGGACTGGTTGCATCAGCAGTGGAAACCGAATACCGGGATGAATACGGCGTAACGGTCGTGCGGATGCCTCACCATTCCAGCCCCCGCAGCATCCTGCCCAACATCCGCTATGCCCGCCAAAGACAGGGCGACATCAACCATATCACCGGGGATATCCACTATGCGCTGCTGGGTTTCGACCGGAAGAAGGTCAACGTGCTGACGATCCATGATTGCGTGCTTTTGCAGCGGCTCTCCCGGAAGAACCCGCGGTGGTGGATCATCAAGTGGTTGTGGTATGACCTCCCGATCGGGAAAGCGGATATGGTCGTCGCCGTTTCGGAGAATACGAAACGCGATCTGCTCCGGTTTACAAACTGCTCCCCGGACAAGATCCGCGTGATCCCGCAATTTATCGATCCCATATTCCAGCCGGGCCCGCCGTTGGCATTCCGCGACCGGCCCGTTATCCTGTTTGTCGGCACCACGGTGAACAAGAACCTGCCCCGGCTGGCTGAGGCGATGGAAGGGATCTCCGCCGACCTGGATATTATCGGAAAATTGAACAGCGAGCAGACGGAATGTTTGAAAAGGTACGGTATCAGCTACCGCCAATGTGCCGGCATCACGTTTCCCGAGTTGCTGGAACACTACCAGGATTGCGACATCCTGGCCTTCCCTTCCACCTTCGAAGGTTTCGGCGCTCCGATCCTCGAGGGGCAGGCGGTTGGAAAGCCGGTGTTGACCAGCGCGATGCTGCCGATGAATGAGGTCGCCGGCGACGGCGCCTGTCTGATTGATCCCTACGACCCCGCATCGATCCGGGAAGGCTTGCTGCGCATCATCGGCGATCACCGGTACCGCGAAGGCCTGATAAAGGCGGGCCTCGCCAATGCGGCGCGTTTCAGTCTGCGCAACACCGCCGGCTCGTATGCGCGGCTGTATGCCGAGCTGCTGGAGAGAAAAAAGTCGGCTTCCGAAAAAATATTCATCCCTAACGTAAAGTGAAAACCCATGTGCGGAATTTCCGGCGCTTTTGATAGTTCACAACCCGGGGCCCTGCCTTCGCTGATCCGCCGGGTCAATAACGCCCTCGCGCACAGGGGCCCGGATGCGGAAGGGTTCCTCGTGGAAGGTCCGCTCGCCCTTGGCCATCGCCGTCTGTCCATCATCGATCTTTCGACCGCCGCCAATCAGCCTTTCGAAGACGCTTCGCGCCGGTATGTCATGGTGTTCAACGGAGAGATCTACAATTTCAAAGAGATACGATCCCGCATACCGGAATACCCGTTCCGCACTTCCGGCGATACCGAAGTGGTGATAGCCGCTTTCGCCAAATGGGGCCCGGCATGTCTCGACCAACTGAAAGGCATGTTCGCGATCGCTATCTGGGACCGGAAGGAAGAATCGTTGTTCCTCGCGCGCGACCGGTTCGGCGTCAAACCGCTGTACTATTTTCACGATGGCGGCCGGCTCCTTTTTGCCTCGGAGATCCGCGCGATCCTGGCCTCCGGGTGGGTGCCGCGCCGCATTAACAAACCGGCGCTGACCGACTATCTGAAATACCAGGCTTTCGTATCGCCGCTGACCATCGTCGACGGCGTGCTCGAAGTGCCGGCAGGTTCATACATGACCTATAAAGAAGACCGGCTGGCGAAAAAGGTCTATTGGGATATCACCCGACAGAAAATGGATGTCGGGCAGGATATCACGCAGATCCGCCGCCGGATCAGGGAGTTGCTCTATCAGTCGGTGGAACGGCGCCTGGTCAGCGATGTCCCGCTTGGAGCCTTTCTCTCCGGCGGTATCGACTCCAGCGCTGTCGTAGCCATCATGTCGCAGGTGAACCCCTCCGCCACCAACGCTTTTACTATCGCCTTCGATGAAAAGGAATATAACGAGCTGCCGTATGCGGAACTGGTGGCCAGGAAATTCCGCGTCAACCACTCGCGGGTATTGCTGAGACCGGCGGATTTTCTCGAAAAGTTGCCGGCGGCGCTCGATGCCATGGATACGCCCAGCGGCGACGGGCTCAACACCTATATCGTGTCGGATGCGATCAAAAAGGATGGCATGACAGTGGCACTGTCGGGTATCGGCGGCGACGAGCTTTTTGCCGGCTATCCGCAGTTCAAACAGTTTTATTCGCTGCGGCGGCGGGCCGGGCTGTTCGATCATAGCGCCTGGTTAAGAAAGGCCGCTACCGCATTCATCCCGGCCAGCGATCAGCGCAAGACCAGGATCAGGCAACTGCTGTCTGCGCCTGCGTCGGATATCGCCCATATCTACCCCGCTTTCCGCCAGATACAGACTTCGCATTCGCTCAGCCGGTTGATGGATAACCGGATCGAGGAAGCCAATACCCTGGAGCAGGCACTGCTCGAGCGGCAGCCGGCGATCGTGGACTTCGAACCCCTGAGCCAGGTGTCGATCGCCGAATACCTCGGCTACACGCAGTCGGTATTGCTGAAGGATACCGATCAGATGGGCATGGCCGTATCGATGGAGCTGCGCGAACCGTTTTTCGACAACGACCTCGTCGAATATGTCCTGAACGTGCCCGATCGGTTCAAGTACCCCGCTTACCCGAAACAGCTGCTGGTCGAGTCGCTCGACGGACTGCTGCCGGACGAGATCGTATTCCGCAAGAAGCAGGGGTTTGTGATCCCTTACGACATCTGGATGCGCAACGAGCTGAAGCGCTTTTGCGCCGAAAGGATCGCCAACCTGGCGGACCGCGACTTGTTTTCCGGCGCGGCGCTGCCCAAATACTGGAAGCAATACCTGGCCGGCGACCGGAATATCCGATGGATGGATGTATGGGTTTTTATCGTACTCGAATACTGGCTGGAAAAAAATGAGGTTTGCTGAGCCGTCATGAGAAAAAAGACCATTCTCGTCCTGGTCGATTGGTTCGCCCCGGGGTATAAAGCCGGAGGCCCCATCCAATCGTGCGTCAATTTCGCATTTTCGCTGAAAGACGAATTCGACATCTTCGTGCTCACCACCGATACGGATCATGGAGAGACCGCGCCATACCCGGGTATCCCATCCGACCGCTGGCTGAACAATATTCACCCGGGATTCAAGGTCAAATACCTGCCCAGGACGGCGCTCAACCGGCGAATGATCAAAGCGGCGATCAGCGAACTTAATCCCGATTACATTTACCTGAACCATCTATTCTCGCCTTTCTTCGTGGTGTACCCGCTATGGCTGAAATACAAGGGCGTCTACCGGAACGAGGTCGTGGTTTGTCCGCGCGGCGCCTTATACGACAGCGCGCTTTCGGTCAAACCCTGGAAGAAGACGCCGTTCCTTAAACTGTTCCGCTGGCTGGGCATCCACCGGAAGATCGTGTTCCATGCGACCAATCAACGCGAGAAAGAAGCGATCCACCGGTTTTTTCCGCGAAGCGCCGTCCGGATCGCGGACAACCTGCCCAATTCGAACCAGCCGGGCTTTCAAACCGTTGCCAAACAGCCGGGGGACCTCCGATGCGTCTTCGTAGCGAGGATCGTCCCCATCAAGAACCTGTTTTTCCTCCTGACGGCGATGGAGACGGTCAATACCCGCGTGACGCTGACCGTCGTCGGACCCGTCGAAGACAAGGCATATTGGGAAGAATGCCGGCGGAAGATGCAAGGGCTCCCGGAACACATCAAAGTGGAATGGGTGGGGCCGAAACGCAATGACGAACTGATGCCGATCCTGCGGGAACATCACCTTTTCGTGTTGCCGACCACCGGCGAGAACTTCGGTCATTCGATCTTCGAGGCGCTGCTGGCCGGCCGGCCGGTCCTCATCAGCGACCAGACGCCCTGGCTCGATATGGCTAGCCGCAAGGCCGGCTGGGATCTCCCGCTCGCCGATCCGGCGGCTTTCACGCGCATCCTCGAAACGATAGGCTCCTGGGACCAGTCGACCTTCGACGAATGGGCGTTGGCGGCGTGGTCGTACGCCCACGAATTCATTAAAAATCCGGAACTTCAGCGTCAATATATCAAATTGTTCTCATGAGCACGCTCCTTCGCAAACAGGTGGACAATTCCGCTTACCGGACAAGCATCGATATAGGGGCTTCACGATTTAAGCAGACACTATGGTATTTCACGAATATTATTTTCTTTAAAAATTCGTTCAATATCTTTTCGGCAACGAAGGTGGGCCTGTTACGGGTGTTCGGCGCCCGGCTTGGGAAAGGGGTGGTCGTCAAGCCTTCGGTCAATATCAAATACCCATGGAAATTGCAGATCGGAGACTACTCCTGGATAGGGGAAGAAGTCTGGATCGACAACCTGTCGGAGGTCGCCATCGGCAGGAATGTGACGCTTTCGCAGGGCTGCCTGCTGCTGACGGGAAGTCATGACCACACCCGGACGACCTTCGACTTCCTGTCGAACCCGATCACCCTGGGTGACGGCGCCTGGATCGGCGCCCGTGCCGTGGTTTTCGGAGGGGTGACATGCGGATCCCATAGTATATTGGGGATCAATTCGGTAGCGGAAAAGGACCTGGATCCCTATACCATTTATAAAGGCAATCCGGCGATTCCGGTGATAACAAGGACAATATTGTGAATACGGATACAAAAACGATCAATCATAAGATCCTGAAGGACGCGCTCCGCATCCGTAAGGTGGAGGAGAAATTCCTCGAGCTGTTCTCGCTGGGTAAGCTGAACGGCACGGTTCACACCTGCGTCGGTCAGGAGTTTTCGGCCCTCGCCTTTGCCGGGCAGCTGAAGAAAAAGGATTTCATCTTTTCCAACCACCGCTGTCATGGCCATTACCTGGCCTTCACGGGTGACACCCGGGGCCTGCTCGCAGAACTCCTCGGCAAAGCGACCGGCACTTGCGGCGGCATCGGCAGCAGCCAGCATCTTTGTCATAATAATTTCTTCTCCAACGGCATCCAGGGAGGGATCGTTCCCGTGGCGGCCGGATATGCGCTGGCGAACAAGTTGAAACAGAACGGCGCCATCGGGATCGTGTTCATCGGTGATGGCACACTCGGCGAAGGGACGTTGTATGAGACCATGAACATCCTTTCGAAATGGGGCATCCCGCTGCTGATCGTCTGTGAAAATAATTTCTACGCCCAGTCCACGCCGCAACACATTAACCTCGCCGGGGACATCCTCGCACGGGCCCAGGCCTTCGGCATACAGACCGGGAAAGGGGATACCTGGGATCCCGAAACACTGATGGCCAAAGCCAAACGGGCGATCGACTATGTGCGCGACGAATCCAGGCCCTTTTTTTTCCTCGTCGACACCTACCGGCTCAATGCACATTCAAAAGGCGACGACGATCGCGACCCCGCCGAGGTCGAAAGCCACCGGTTAAAAGATTTTTTGAACGTTTTCCGGGAGGAATCGCCCGCTTACTACCGGAAATACAAGGAGGCGCTGGACCTCGAGATCGACGGTCTGGTGGAAGAGATCCTGCTCGATCACGAAACGCCGATCGAGGCCTATTACCAGGAAACCAGCCACGTCACGGACGACCAATGGCGCCCGGTCGAGCCCATCAACAAACGCCAGGTCGAGCTGCTCAACGCTTGGTTCCGCGAGCGGATCGTCAACGACGAGTATACCGTTTTTCTCGGCGAAGATATCCTCTCCCCGTACGGCGGCGCCTTCAAGGTGACCAGGGAGTTATCCTTTCTCCGTCCGGAGCGCGTATTTTCGACGCCCATTTCCGAGTCCGCTTTGACAGGCATCTCCAACGGTTTGGCGCTCAACGGATGCAAACCCTATGGCGAGATCATGTTCGGGGACTTCATGACGCTGGCCTTCGACCAGATCGTGAACCATGCCTCGAAATTCCATCATATGTTCAACCGAAAGGTGAGCTGCCCCGTCGTCATTCGTACCCCCATGGGCGGTCGCCGCGGATACGGCCCCACCCACTCGCAAAGCCTGGACAAATTCCTGGTGGGGATCGATAACGTTCGAACCGTTGCGCTGCACACCTTGCTGGATCCCGCACTGATCTATCGCGCCGTACATGCCGAAAAACACCCGGTGATCGTGCTGGAGAACAAGACCGATTACGGGAAGAAGATAGCCCAGCACCAGCTGAAAAATTTTGTTTGCGAATACAATGCCGACGCGTTCCCCGTGGTGCGGATCACGCCGGCGGTGTCGACGCCGACACTGACCATTCTCGCCTATGGCGGTATGGCCGACCTGGTAGCCGGTCTGCTGAATACCATCTTTCTGGAAACGGATCATAAGCCCGAACTGATCGTGCCCTCGCTGATCTCACAGCTGCCCGTAGACCTCGTTACGGCGTCGGCCGCAAGGAGCGGCCGTCTGCTGGTCATTGAAGAAGGCAGCGGTTTTGCCGGGGTCGGCAGCGAGCTCATCGCCTCGGTAGCCGAACGGTCGGCGCACTGGTCCGCCGCAACGGAAGCGTCCTTTGCGGACCGAGGGCATGGGAATGACCAGGTTCCCCCGCGCATTCAGTTCAAAAGGATCTCGGCGTATCCGGTGCCCATCCCTTCGGTCAAGTCCCTGGAAAACGTCGTCCTGCCCGAGAAGACAAGGATCCTCCAGGAAATAAAAGCAAGTTTTCAGTAATGGCATTGATAGAGGAAATAAAAGTACCTCTCCTCGCGGTCAACGACACGACCCTTACGGTGACGGAGCTCGCCTTCGCTTCGGGCGCGGAGGTGAAAAAAGGCGACGTCATCATGGTTTTCGAAACCTCCAAGACGACCTATGACGTAGAGACGCCTGCCGACGGGTTCATCCGTTATAGCTGCGAACCCGGCCGGGACTATGAAGTGAATGAGGTCGTGGCCCGGATCTATTCCGCCGCCGGGGAAGCGCTCGTTGCTCCACCCACCGGCCATCCGTCCCTGGACAAAGGAGCGCCGGCCCCCACCGGCCATCCCACCCCGGAACGGAACGGCACCTTCCCTCCCGTGCACAACCAGCGAGTGGTCGCCGATTGGCAGGGAGAAACCATCTTCTCGAACGAAGCGTTGCGGTTGCTCGATACTTCAGGTCTGGACAGATCGATGTTCAACGGGAGGGATTTCGTCTCCGCCGCGGACGTGCTGGAGGCGTTGGGGCCAGCCGCCGCGAAACCCGCCGGTCCGGCATCCACCGGGACGAACATCCGGCACGCTCATCCTGCCGGCATTTCCCGGCCAGCGACAACACCGGGGCCCAAACCTGCGTTGCCGGCGGATCCCGCGAAGGTGGTAGTGCAGAAGCTGGCGACGGCAAAAAAAAGAGAGATCGAATACCTGGCCGATATCCAGTCCACCGGTCTCACCAGCACTATTCACACGCATATCGATACCGAAGGGATATTCGTACACATCAACCGCAGCTTGAAATACATGCGGGATTCGCTGCTGCCCGTGATCCTCTATGAGTCATCGCGGCTGCTGACGGACTACCCTCAATTGAACGGCTATTTTACCGGCGACGCGATCGCCACTTATAAGGAGGTGAACCCGGGATTCGCGATCGACATCGACAAGGGCCTGAAGGTATTGAAGGTTGCCGGCGCGGGTGAAAAGAGTCTGCAGGACATCGAGTCTGCGATCATCCGGCTTTCGGGCGACTACCTCGATGACTCGATCCGGCTGGAGGACCTCACCGATATTACTTTTACGATCACCGACCTGAGTGCGGAAGCCGTCGCCTTCTTCAAACCGCTGATCAATAAGATGAACAGCGCTATATTGGGGATATCGGCGATCGATGAGAAATTACAGCGCTGCACGCTCAGCCTTACATTCGACCACCGCGTGACCGAGGGAAAGCTCGCGGCCCGTTTTCTCGCCGACCTCAAACAACGGCTGGAGTCTTACCGCGCCGAAGACAGCAGGACGAGACAGGACATCGCCTGTTTCAAATGCCGGAAGACGCTCGCCGAAGACCTGGGCGATACCGGATTTGTCCGTTGCGTCACGCCTGCCGGGAAAGAAGGATATATTTGCCAGAGCTGCATAAAAGGCTTCTAGTGAAATGGAAAAGATAAAAGAGATCGTATCGGGTTTTATCAAGGTGCCGCCGGAACAGATCGGATCCGGCACGCCCATCAACCGTTCCGCCGTGCAGAGCTCGATCCTCCTTCACCGGATGTATGCCCGCCTGGCCGACGAAGGCGTGCGGATCGGCGATTACTCCGCTGTCAAAGTCTTCGGCGACCTCTTCACCGCCGAGATCACCCCAGGTGCAGGAATTGAGGTGGATCCCGGGATACGCGAAACACGAATGACGCCGCCAACGGCCGGCACGGCCGGTATCGGGATCGACATCGAAGACATCGCGTCGCTGCCGAAGACGACCGATTTCCGCAAAGAGGAGTTCTACAAAATGAATTTTTCCCCGGAAGAGATCGCTTATTGTATCCTCCGCGAGGACCCCTATGCCTCGTTCACGGGCCTGTTCGCCGCAAAAGAAGCCATCGTCAAGGCCGGAGGTGTTCCGGACGGGCGGTCCTTCGATACGATCCGGATCGCTCATTCCGCTGAAGGTCAACCCATCTACCCGGGATACGCCCTCTCTATCGCTCACTCCGCGGGCCTGGCAGTCGCCGTAGCCGTCCGGTCCCCGGACTCCGCACGCGAAAATTTCCTGGCAGCCGGACCGGCAACGCTTCCGGCATCGCTTCCGGCAACCAGCCGGAACCCGGTCTCCTGGCTGACCTGGCTTGCGCTGCTGCTCGGACTGGCAGCGCTGTCGCTCGTTTTAATCCATGGAGCATGAGGATATCGATCATAACGGCCACCTATAACAGCGCCGCCACCGTCAGGGATACGCTCGAGAGCATCCGCAACCAGCGACATCCCGAAATCGAACACATCATCGTGGACGGCGCTTCCAGGGACGACACGCTGGAGGTCGTCAGGGCCTTCCCGCATGTCGCAAAGCTCATCTCGGAAAAGGACAAGGGTATTTATGATGCCATGAACAAAGGCATCGGCATGGCCACCGGCGAGATCATCGGCATCCTGAACTCGGATGACGTCTATGCTGATGACCAGGTATTGGCGGACGTCGCCGCCGCCTTCGCGGACAGCTCGGTCATGACCGTCTATGCCGATCTGCAATACGTACACGCGGACGACCTGCGCAAAGTGCAACGCAACTGGATATCGGGTCCGTTCAAACGCCGGAACTTCTATTACGGATGGATGCCGCCGCATCCCACCTTTTTTGTCCGCCGCGAGGTATACCAGCGGGCAGGGACCTTCCGGACCGAACTGCGGTCGGCCGCGGACTACGAGCTGATGTTGCGGGTGCTGGTCAAGCATGGTTTCGGGACGAGGTACATCCGCCGCGTCATCGTCAAGATGCGCGCCGGCGGCGTCAGCAATGCTTCGCTGCCAAACCGGATCCGCGCCAACCGCGAAGACCGCATGGCGTGGAAGCTGAACGGGCTGCGGCCTTATTTCTTTACCTTGTACCTGAAACCGCTGAGAAAGATCCATCAATTCATCTTCAAGTAATAACAATTATGCCGAAAATAGCATTGATCACCGGCGTTACCGGGCAGGACGGCGCCTATTTAAGCGAGCTCTTATTGAATAAAGGCTATGTTGTCCATGGCATCAAGCGACGGAGTTCGCTTTTCAATACCGAACGGATCGATCATCTTTACCAGGACCCGCACGAGACCCACGTGAATTTCCGGTTGCACTTTGGCGACCTGACCGACTCCACCAACCTGATCCGCATCATCCAGGAAACGCAGCCGGATGAGATCTACAACCTGGCCGCCATGAGCCATGTCCACGTCAGCTTTGAAACGCCCGAATATACCGCGAATGCCGACGGCGTCGGCACACTCCGGATCCTGGAGGCCGTCCGGCTGCTGGGACTGACCAAAAAGACGAAGGTCTACCAGGCATCCACTTCGGAATTGTACGGTCTTGTCCAGGCCGTGCCGCAAAATGAGCGGACGCCTTTCTATCCCCGTTCGCCGTATGCCGTAGCCAAACTATACGCTTATTGGATCACGGTCAACTACCGGGAGGCTTACGGGATGTATGCCACCAACGGCATCCTTTTCAATCATGAATCGCCGCTGCGGGGCGAGACTTTCGTCACGCGTAAGATCACCCGGGGAGTGGCCAGGATCGGGCTGGGCCTCCAGGACAAGATCTACCTGGGCAATCTCGACGCCCGGCGTGATTGGGGACATGCAAAAGATTATGTGGACGCAATGTGGCGAATCTTACAACAACCTGAACCTGAGGATTATGTGATCGCCACCGGGATAACGACCCCGGTCCGCGAATTTGTGCGCATGGCTTTTGCAGAGATCGGGGTGGAGCTGGAATTCAGGGGATCTGCAGCGCAGGAAACAGGCATCGTAGCCGCCAGCACCAATCCGGATTTTATCGTTCCCGTCGGAAAGGAGGTCGTGGCCGTGGATGCGCGGTACTATCGTCCGACAGAAGTGGACCTGCTCATCGGCGATGCCTCGAAGGCAAAAGCCAAACTGGGCTGGACGCCTACCTACACCTTGCCCATGCTGGTAAAGGAAATGGTGGACGGGGATGTCCAGCTTTTCCGCAAGGAAAGGGTCCTGCGCGAGTCCGGTTTCCATATTAAGAATCAGTATGAATAATATGAAACCAACAGAAAAGGTATACATCGCCGGACATCGGGGTATGGTGGGCTCGGCCATCTGCCGCCGGCTGCAAAAAGAAGGCTTCACCGATATCGTAACCCGCACCTCTTCGGATCTCGACCTGCGGAACCAGGCCGCGGTCCGCGACTTTTTTGCGAAGGAGCGACCCGACTACATATTCCTGGCGGCTGCCAGGGTAGGGGGCATAATGGCCAACAATACGTACCGGGCGGAGTTCCTTTATGACAACCTCCTGATCGAAAGCAACATCATCGATGCAGCTTATCGCAACGGAGCAAAAAAGCTGCTGTTCCTGGGTTCGTCCTGCATCTACCCCAAGATGGCCCCGCAGCCCCTGAAGGAAGAATACCTGCTCACGGGCCTGCTGGAGACCACGAATGAACCCTATGCTATCGCCAAGATCGCGGGTATCAAGCTCTGCGACGCCTATCGCTCGCAATATGGCTGCAATTTCATCTCGGTCATGCCTACCAACCTGTATGGCCCGAATGATAACTATGACCTGACGACTTCGCATGTCCTGCCCGCTCTTATCCGGAAATTCCACGAGGCGAAGCTGGCAGAAGCCCCCGCCGTCACCATCTGGGGTTCGGGGAAACCCCGCCGGGAATTCCTGCACGCCGACGACCTGGCCGACGCCTGTTTTTTTCTGATGCAGCGATACGACGAACCCGGGTTGGTCAACATCGGGACAGGTCAGGACCTCGAGATCGGGGAACTGGCGCTGCTGATAAAGAAGATCGTCGGCTACACCGGCAAGATCGAACACGATACCAGCAAACCGGACGGTACGCCGAGGAAACTGATGGATGTAACGAAGCTGAACGGCCTGGGCTGGAAGGCCGCCATCCCCCTCGAAGAAGGCCTGCGCCGGGTATACGAAGCCTATAAGATGCAGCATTGATCTATGTTCTCGTTTTTTACAAGTCGATCCCGCGAAGGGAGGTCCGGCGGCTTCGCCGGTTTGCAATGCGACCTGCATTCCCACCTTATCCCGGGTATCGATGACGGGTCCCCCGATCTGGACACCAGCCTGCGACTGATCCGCGGGCTGGCGGAATTGGGCTATAAGAAGCTCATAACGACACCCCACGTCAATGCGGATATTTTCCCCAATACACCGGACGTCATCCTTTCCGGCTGTCGGGCCGTAGAGACGGCGCTACGCGAACAGCAGATCGACGTTTCGCTTCACGCCGCGGCCGAATACCTGCTCGATGACGGCTTTTCCCGGGCGCTGGCCGACGGGACGCCGCTGCTCACGCTGAAAGACAATCTCGTGCTGGTGGAATTGTCTTTTGCGGTGCCCGCCATCAACCTGAAGGACATGCTTTTTCAATTGCAATTGAAAGGCTATCAGCCCATTCTGGCTCATCCGGAACGCTATCTCTACTTTGGCGCGAACAAGGGCTGGTACGACACGATCCGGGAAACGGGCTGTCTGTTCCAGCTGAACCTGCTCTCCTTCATCGGCTATTATGGAAGGGACGCAAAGAGACTCGCCGACTACCTGGTAAAAAAGCGCTATTTCGACTTTCTTGGTACGGACCTCCACCACCAGCGGCATCTCGACGCGCTGCGCTCCTCCGGGCGCTTACCACAGCTGGTCGACCGGCTCCTGGGAACGGGTCTCATCCAGAACCCGCGTCTGTAGCGCCCGCCGGGCGGCTGGCACCGGCCTGACTCGCCGGAGCTGCTTGGACTCACCCGCGCGGCCGGCTCACCCGCGCCCCGCGACTCGCCCGCAACCCCCGACTCACCCGCGCCGCCGCGTACCCGGATTCACCCCCGGGTCCTCCTCCCATCCATCACTTTCCCCGACGGCATCCTTCCGCTCACCGGGCTTTTCCCTCTGCCTTTCTGACATCCAAATCACGCAGGCCCTTTTTTTGCAGTAATATGGAAAAAAGGAAAAACCGGCGTGGACACGCATCAACGATCGGCAATGCACAATGGCTTGGTTATCCGGGGCTTGAATTTTAACTAAACCACAAGTCACATAATCGCCGTCTGTTGTCCTTTAATTTTTAATTTTGAACCGGGATCATTAAACCACCATAAATTTCATGGCTACAGTAGAATTCAACCAGCTGTTGGTCAACAATGCAGAGTTCTTGAAGCCGTTCGCTATCACGCTGACCCGTGATTCTGAAGCAGCAAAAGACCTTTTCCAGGAGACGTTATACCGCGCCTTAGCCAACAAGGATAAATACAATGTGGGTACCAATATCAAAGCATGGCTGTACACCATCATGCGGAATATTTTCATTAATAACTACCGCCGCAAAGCCAAGCAAAACACCATTTTTGACAGTACCCCTAACGAGTTCCTGCTGAACTCCGCCCAAATGGCGGTGCCCGGCACCGTGGAAAGCAATCTGCGGGTAAAGGATATCCAGGCTGCCATTCACAAGCTGCCGGAGATCTTCCGCAACCCTTTTCTGCTTTATTTCGACGGTTTCAAATACCACGAAATTGCGGAAATGCTGCAGGAGCCGCTCGGAACCATCAAGAGCCGCATCCATTTCGCCCGCAAGCTCCTGAAGACCCAAATCCAGCGGTTTTGATGACGGGCGATCATGTCATACTCGTCGACGAAACCGACACGCCGGTGGGCACCATGGAAAAATTGGAAGCCCACCGGAAAGCCCTACTGCACAGGGCGTTCAGCGTTTTTATTTTCAACGCGAAGGGAGAAATGCTGTTGCAACAGCGGGCTGCCGGTAAGTATCACAGTCCCGGACTATGGACCAATGCCTGTTGCAGCCATCCCCGGCCGGGGGAAGACACCCGCGAAGCGGCTTTGCGCCGGCTTCGGGAAGAACTGGGATTCAGCACTCCGCTGGAAAAGAGCTTTCATTTCATTTACCGCACGGAATTCGAGAACGGCCTCACCGAGCATGAATTCGATCATGTCTTCGTTGGACAGTACGATCGTACGATCCATCCGGATAGTTCCGAAGTGGGCGACTACTGTTACCGATCGACCGAAGCCATCTCTGCCGACCTGACCTCCCATCCCCACCGCTTCACCACCTGGTTCCGGCTGGCCTTTCCAAAAGTCCTGGCGGCCCGTCTGGCATCACGCGAAGGAGCGAATGCCTGATCGCCCGGCTGTGGCGGCTGAGGCGGGTTCGGCGCTAACGCGCGGCTAACGCTTCACAAATCGGCTATTCGCAAAGATTCAAAGCTTCGCTGGGGAGTGTGCTCATCTGGAAATACTTGATCTTGCCGTTCGGGCCCGCCACGTCGTAATGCAAAACGAGTGTCCCGTATTGCGTCTCATAGGCATCCCAGAGATCGTCTTTCACCTTCGGATTTCCCAACTGGTTGAAAAGCGAACCCCTTTTTGCACCCAATAGCTTGATGCTCGTGCGGCCGGTAAATTTGGGGCCGACCTCGATGTATTTCCGTAACGTGTAGAAATAAAGGTCCTTGTCCTTGAAGTAAACGCCGCCGCCGCATTTGGCGGAAGAGCCCTCGTCTTCGGCGCCGGTGAAACAGGGGAACGCCTCCTTGATCTCATTTTGGGTCGTGCTCGGTTTGAGACCGTTGACGGTGCCGTTCAGCACATCGACGGTGATCTGGTCGGGGCAATGTGCCTTGGCCTTCAGCTGTGCGGCACCGGTGGTTGCCAGCCCCGCAAGCAGGATCAGGACTAAAAGGGATCGCTTCATACGTAGAATGGTTTTTGGTCCCTTTCCTGACTGCAAATTCAATGCTAAAATTGCGGTTTGCGCGCTTTCCCGCTTTATTTGCTCAGATACATACTCCTGTCCTTGTACAGCTGGCGGAAATAGCCGTCGCGCAGGTTGCGGATGAACCGGATGGCTTCGCCCGTGGACTTCATTTCCGGTCCCAGTTCCTTATTGACGCCCGGGAACTTGTTGAAGCTGAAGACCGGCTCCTTGATCGCGAAGCCTTCCAGCTTTTTTTCGAAGTTGAAATCCTTCAGCTTATGCTTGCCGATCATGATCTTGGTGGCGATGTTGAGATAAGGGATCCGGTAGGCCTTTGCAATAAAGGGCGTCGTCCGCGAGGCGCGCGGATTCGCTTCGATGACGTATACCTTCCCTTCTTTGATGGCGAACTGGATATTGATCAGGCCCTTTATGTTCAGTGCCCGCGCAATCTTCTCGGAGTAGTATTCCATCGTCGTCACTTCCATGGGCGACAGGTTGAAGGCGGGGAGAACGGCATGGCTGTCGCCGCTGTGGATGCCGGCGGGCTCGATATGTTCCATGACGCCCATGACATGAAAATCATCCCCGTCGAATATCGCGTCGACCTCCGCTTCCTGGCAGCGGTCGAGGAAATGGTCGATGAGGATCTTGTTGCCGGGGATATGTTTCAGCAGGCTGACTACCGCCTTTTCGACCTCGTCGTCGTTGATGACGATCCGCATGCGCTGACCGCCCAGGACATAGCTCGGACGAACGAGGACGGGATATCCGACGCGGTTGGCCACCTCCACCGCCTCGTCGACATCGAAGGCCGTTCCATAGTCGGGGTAGGGGATCCCCAGCTCCTTCAGCATATCGCTGAACCGGCCGCGGTCTTCCGCGATGTCCATGCTGTCGAAGGAGGTCCCGATGATCTTTATGCCTTTCTGATCGAGCCGTTCGGCCAGTTTGAGCGCCGTCTGACCGCCCAATTGAACGATCACGCCGGCGGGTTTCTCGTGCTCGATGATCTCCCACAGGTGTTCCCAGTAAACGGGCTCGAAATAGAGCTTGTCGGCGATGTCGAAATCGGTGGAAACGGTCTCCGGGTTGCAGTTGACCATGATCGCCTCATAACCGCACTCCTTGATGGCGAGCAAACCGTGCACGCAGCAATAATCGAATTCGATGCCCTGCCCGATCCGGTTGGGTCCCGACCCCAGGACGATGATCTTCGGTTTGTCGCTGACCTTGCTCTCGTTGGCATGTCCTCCTTCGAAGGTGCTGTAGAAATAGGGCGTCTTTGCTTCGAATTCGGCCGAGCAGGTGTCTACCATCTTGTAGACGCGGGTGATGCCGGCCGCTTTTCGTTTTTCGTATACGGCCTCCTCAGTGACCGTGCCGATGATCCTGGCGATCTGCGCGTCGCTGAAGCCGAGTCGTTTCGCGTCCTGCAGCAGGGGTAACGGCATGCTGTCGAACGTATGTTTGGCCAGCTCTTTTTCCATATTGCAGATCTTCTGGATCTCGTACAGGAACCAGCGATCGATGCCGTTTGTCGCCTTTGAGATGGTGCCCACCGAAATGCCTGCCATCAACGCATCCTTGATGCGGAATATGCGATCCCATTTCGGCGTTTTGATGTATTCCAGCAGCTCTTCGGCGTGCATGAGGCTTTTTCCATAATAGCCCAGACCGACAGCATTGTTCTCAAGGCTCTGGCAGGCTTTCTGCACCGCTTCGGTGAAACTGCGGCCGATGGCCATCACCTCTCCCACGCTTTTCATCTGCAAACCCAATGTGTCATTGGCGCCTTTGAACTTGTCGAAGTTCCAGCGCGGGATCTTCACGATGACGTAGTCCTGCACGGGTTCGAAATAGGCGGAGGTCGTGCCGGTGATCTGGTTCTTCAATTCGTCGAGACTGTAACCGATGGCTAGTTTCGCTGCGATTTTGGCGATGGGATAGCCCGTCGCCTTCGAGGCGAGTGCCGAGCTCCGGCTGACCCGGGGGTTGATCTCGATGGCGATGATCTCTTCGGTCTTCGGGTTGAGCGCGAACTGCACATTACAGCCACCGGCAAAATTCCCCAGGTCCCTCATCATGCGGATGGCGGTATTGCGCATCAGCTGAAAAGCCGTATCGCTGAGCGTCATGGCGGGCGCCACGGTGATGGAATCCCCGGTATGGACGCCCATGGGATCGAAGTTCTCGACGGTACAGATAATGACGACATTGTTATTTGCATCGCGCAGCAGCTCGAGCTCGAATTCTTTCCAGCCCAGGACGGCCCGCTCGACCAGTACTTCGTGGATCGGCGAAGCCTGCAGCCCTCTGTTCAGGGCTTCGTCGAGATCGTCTTTGTCGTGTACGAAACCGCCGCCCGTGCCGCCAAGCGTAAACGAAGGCCGGATGACCAGCGGGAAGCCGATCTGCTGAGCGAATTCCTTGCCTTCCAAAAACGAGTTGGCTGTCTTGGCGGTGGCCACCGGAATGCCGAGCCGGATCATCCACTGCCGGAATTTTTCCCGGTCTTCCGCCTTATCGATCGCTTTGATGTCTACACCGATCAGCCTGACGCCATACTTTTCCCAGATGCCCAGGTCTTCCGCCTCTTTGGCAAGGTTGAGCGCCGTCTGGCCGCCCATCGTCGGCAGGACAGCGTCGATCTTGTTTTCTTCCAGTATTTGTTCGATGCTTTCCACGGTGAGGGGTAACAGGTACACCTTGTCCGCCATCATGGGGTCCGTCATGATCGTGGCGGGGTTACTGTTGATCAGGATGACTTCCACTCCTTCTTCCCGCAGGCTGCGGGCAGCCTGGGTACCCGAGTAGTCGAATTCACACGCTTGGCCGATAATAATGGGACCTGACCCAACGATCAGGACGCTACGGATGGAAGAATCTTTGGGCATTTTGATAAAATTGTGCAAAGGTAAGGGAAAAATGCACCTTCCGGACGGATAAAAAAAAGGCCCCGGCTTTTGCCGGGGCTTGTATAACTAATATTTACGGAAAAACGGTTCGATCAGGATACAACGAGCCGGTTAGGATGCGGGATCAGTTGTGATAGGATGCAAGTTCGATATCATCCAGCAGAACACCTCCCTTGCGCGCGAGCGATTTACGCTGCGCAACGAGCTTTCGGTTCTCATACTTGCTCCGTACGCGGAATACCCATTTTTGTTTCGCCTCTTCGCCTTTGACAACGCCGATCATGCCTCCCACGGCAACCGCCATGAAGACTACCATCCTGTTTTTAACTCCTTTCATAACTACTCGTTTTAATGTTGGACCCTTCTCTGTTTAAGGACAATATTCGTAAGCCAAATGCTGTACCAATTTTTAAAAAAATGCTACCCTCTTCGTAGTATTTTTTAAGCGGTCGGATCCGCGCTTGAAACGGAGCCCGTTACTCACGACCGCGTTGCGTTTTGGTTGCAGCGCAACGCCTTATATACGCAAATTGGAGCGCAACGGATGCCTCCCCCGTCATTCGGGCAGTGTCACGCTGGGAAAACGGGGTCTCGCAATGGGAATATTTGGCGTTTGCCGTACCTTGCATTTTAATCCTGTATTAATCCCTGTTCAGTCATCGAAATGAAATATCTCTTTGCGGCAGCGGCTTTGTTCTCTTCGCTGCATGCTTTCCCGCAGTTGTTTCCCGCGGTCGTCTATCCGAGGAATTATTTCCGCGATCCGTTGGACATTCCCATCAGCCTGGCCGCCAATTTCGGCGAACTTCGCGCGGGCCATTACCACATGGGTCTCGATATCCGGACGCAGCACCGGGTGAACCTGCCCGTTTATGCGGCCGCGGACGGCTATATCGCCAGGGTCTCGGTCGCGCCGGAAGGATTCGGCCAGGCCATCTATATCCAACATCCCAACGGCTATACGACGGTGTACGGCCATCTCAACCGGTTCTTCCCTGCGCTGGAAGCCTACGTTCGGCATGAACAATACCGCCGCGAGTCCTGGCAGGTGAACCTCGAGCTGCCGCCGACGCTCTTTCCGGTAAAGAAGGGCGATCTCATCGCGCGCAGCGGCAGTACCGGGGGATCTCAGGGACCCCATCTTCATTTCGAAATAAGGCGCACCACCGACGATGTCAATCTCAACCCGCTGTTGTTCGGCCTGCCCGTGCCGGACCGTACGGCGCCGCATATCGTCCGTCTCGCCTGGTATGACCGCAACAAGAGTATCTATGAACAGGCGCCGCGCCTGGTTGCACTGGTCGGGGGCCGGCGTGCCGCGGGCGGCCCCAAAGCATACGTCGAAAGGTGGACCAGCCCATCGCTGCTCAGCGTGGGCACAACACGCATCAGCCTGGCTATTTCGGCGTTCGACACACAGACCGGTTCGACCAATCCGAACGGCGTCTTCGAGGCCACGCTCGAGGAAGACGGGAAACCCGTCATCGCCTTTCAAATGAATCGTATCAGCTATGACAATACCCGCAATATCAATGCACACATCGACTACAGAACGAGAGAAACGGGTGGCCCATACTTTCAACAGCTGTTTCTTTTACAAGGTTACCCACTTCCCTCTATTTACGCAGTCTTGCTGGACAGTACCGGCGCAGCGCCTGCTGCGCGGAAAAAAGAGGACGTTGGAGCCGGTCGGGGTTATGACGCAACACCCGGGCGCCATTCGGCCGACCCTGCCGCATTGATCGCTGCCGGAAGACATCCGGCCGACGGGGTGCTTGACATTGGCGACGGCCGGCCGCATGCGATTGTTATCCGCGTGAAAGATACCGACGGCAACGAGACGGAATTGTCGTTCGGGCTGCAGTATGCGCCCGGAGCCCCGACGGCGCTGACCGAACCGGCGGCGGTCCCTGCGCCGGCAACCTTCCCGTCTGCCGCAACCCAACCTGATGGCCCGGTTTCCAAAATGTTCTATCCCGGCATGCTCGATGGCCTGGAGTTGAGGGATTGCGCCTTCTATTTGGGCGAGCACAGCCTCTACGATTCCGCGACGATCGGCGCCGCCGAAGCCGGTCCGCCCGGGACAGGTCTTTCGCTGCCCGGTGGGGTATCGGCCGTCTACACGATCGGCGCGCCGTGGATACCCCTGCTGGACCCATTCCTGGTTCGTTTGCGGCCGCTTGCTTCCCTTGCGGCGGATCGGCTGCATCCGGATGATCGTCTCGGCGACGTGGTCCTCGTCCGGTTCAGTGGGTCCGACAGGGAGGTGGTCCGTCCGGGGTGGAAAGATGGATGGGCGTCCGCGCGTTTCGAAGAGTTCGGCAATTTCCAGCTGGTGAAAGATACCACGACACCCCTCATTCGCTTCCGCGGGATAAGCGATGGCGCGGACCTCGGCAAAGCTTCCCGAATCAGTGTCGACGTAACCGACAACCTCGGTGAGACGCTTCATTTCCGCGCCGAACTGGATGGGCACTGGCTTTGTTTCAGTCATGACAAGAACCGGGCGTGGATCTATGTCTTCGATGAGCATTGTCCCCGCGGGCCGCATACGCTCAGCATAAGCGTTGAGGACGTGGCCGGCAATAAAGCGGTTAAAGAATTACACTTTGTACGCTAGCGGACAGCAATCGGCGCAGGGAGCCAGTCCGGCGAACGCAACACCAAACGATAAAAACTATGACCCATCTGCAGGAAGGGGACAAAGCCCCGCTTTTCACGGCCAAAGACCAGAACGGACAAAAAGTAGCGCTCGGCGACTTCAAAGGACGCAGATTGGCGCTCTATTTTTATCCGGAAGACGATACGCCCACCTGTACCGTCCAGGCCTGCAATCTCCGGGACAACTACGCCCTGCTGAAACAGGAAGGCATCGCGGTACTCGGCGTTAGTCCCGACGCCGAAGCGAAGCACAAGAAATTCGAGGCGAAATACGATCTGCCGTTTACGCTGCTGGCGGATCCCGACCACAAGATCATCGATAAGTATGGCGTCTGGGGAGAGAAACAATTATACGGCCGCAAGTATATGGGGTTGCACCGGACCACCTTCCTCATCGACGAGAGCGGCACGATCCGGAAGATCTTCTTGAAGCCGAGGAGCAAGCAACATGCGGAAGATATCGTCCGGTTCGCGCGTCAGGTCTTTGGTGAAAAATAGCCCTTCCGCGCGAACAGCGCCCGTTTCAGATGACCCAGTCTATTTCTCCGAAAGAGAAGCGGCGTTCGACCACGTCACGGGTGAGCAATTGCCCCTGCGGCGTCACCCCCTCGAGCCTGGTCCGGAAAACAGCGCTGTCTTTTTTCAATTGCACTTCTTCCCCCCGCCGGTAGAGCACTGCATTATAGGCATCGATCAACGGCTCGCCGGCCTCCCATTGGGCATACCGGCGGTCCAGGCAGGCGCCAAGTTCCCGGGCGAGCGCGGGCACGTCGAAGGTCCGGCCCGTGATCTGTTTCAGCGAAACAGGGTTGCGGGCGGCCGGAGGAAATTGCACCTGGTTGATGTTGATCCCCATGCCGGCAATGGACCAAAGCCAGGTGCTTCCCCTGAACTGGTTTTCGATCAGGATGCCGCCTGCCTTTCTGTCATTCCAGTATAGATCGTTGGGCCACTTAACCGAAACGCCGTCCGGACCCGCATAGCGGATGAAAAAGTCGCGGCAGGCCAGTGCGACCGCAACGCTGAGCCCGAAGGTCGATACAGCGGGAAATGCAACTGGCTCTAATACAGCGCTAAGCACAATGTTCTCGCCTGGTTTGCTCTCCCACCTGCGTCCCCGCTGTCCCTTTCCTGCCCGCTGCTCGTAAGCGAAAACAAGCGTACCATGTCCGGCCCTCCCTTCTTTGGCAAGTGCCATGGCATAGTTGTTGGTGCTATCCACTGACTCCAGTTCAACAAAAGCATGACCGATCGGCAAAAGATTCCTATTTTCGTATAAACAAAATTATCACATAAAGTATTGATTATTGGAACAGCTTTCTATATTAGCTTCCCGCAACCGAAGCAGTGCGAACCGGCTCACCAGAAACTCAAAAATCTTTAAAACCATCATCAAGGCGATACAGGCGAAGAAAGGTGAAAATATCATTTCTCTCGACCTGCGAAAGATACCCGAAGCAGTGGCGGACTTCTTCATCCTGTGCGAAGCCGCCAGTACTACCCAGGTAAAGGCCATTGCCGATTCCGTGGAATACGAGGTCAGGAAGAATTGCGACGAACTCCCCTACAAGCACGAAGGCAGACAAACTTTTCAATGGGTTTTGATCGATTATGTCAACGTTGTCGTCCACGTGATGCTGCCCGAAAACCGCCGCTTTTACAAACTGGAGGAGATGTGGAGCGATGCCCCGCAGGAAAGCCACGAAGGATAGAAAAACGGCTAAAAGCAGACAAACGGGTAAAAGCCGACAATTTAACAGTATATTTTGCCGTTTCAGGGGTTTTTTCGAACATTTTCGCCTTTATAATTTTTATTATTAATACCGCAAAAAACAATACGGATACATAAAAAATGCCACAGGACGATTTGAAACAAAATGATAAAAACAACTTTCCTCGGTTCAGGCCGAGGGGAGACGACGATAATAACAACAACCAAAGGAAGGGACCTAAGTTCAGCATCTATTGGATATGGGGTATCATCGCGGCCGTGCTCATCGGTTTTAACCTTTTCGGCTCTTTTTCCCCCGACGCTCACCAGATAAATGAATTGGATTTCAGGAAGGACATGCTCGCCAATGGCGACGTTGACAAGATCGATCTCATCTCCAATAAACAGTTGGTCAGGGTTTACATCAAGAAGGACAGCCTGTCCAAACGCTATTACGACAAATTTACCAAGTCGGGTTCCTGGCCCAACGGTATCAGCAAGGAAGGCCCGCAATTCGAGTTCCGCGTGACCGATGTCAAGGACTATGAAAAGATGCTGCGCGATTATTTCGCAGCGCATCCGAACCAGGAAGTCCCCATCGTTTCCAAACAGGAAGGCGAATGGTTCGGTCCCCTTTTGAATTTCCTGCTACCGCTGCTCATCATCGTGCTGATATGGGTTATGCTCATGCGAAAAATGGGCGGACAGGCCGGAGCCGGCGGACCGGGAGGCATCTTCAACATCGGCAAATCGAAAGCCACGCTTTTCGATAAAGGCACAAAGGTCAATATCACGTTCAGCGATGTAGCCGGCCTGGATGAAGCAAAGGTCGAAGTGATGGAGATCGTGGATTTTCTGAAGAACCCGAAAAAATATACCGCGCTCGGGGGTAAGATCCCGAAGGGTGCGCTGCTGGTGGGTCCTCCGGGCACCGGTAAGACCCTGCTGGCAAAGGCAATGGCCGGTGAAGCCCAGGTGCCGTTCTTCTCGATGAGCGGCAGTGACTTCGTCGAATTGTTCGTCGGCGTGGGCGCCAGCCGCGTCCGCGACCTGTTCAAACAGGCCCGCGAAAAAGCACCCTGCGTCATCTTCATCGACGAGATCGACGCCATCGGGCGCGCGCGCGGCAAGAACGCCATCATGAGCAATGATGAAAGGGAATCGACCCTGAACCAGTTGCTCGTGGAAATGGACGGCTTCGGCGGAGACAGCGGGATCATCGTACTGGCAGCCACGAACCGCCCCGACGTGCTGGATACCGCGCTGTTGCGGCCGGGCCGTTTCGACCGTCAGATCTCCATCGACAAACCGGACCTGAAAGGCAGAGAGGCCATTTTCAAGGTACACCTCAAACCGATCAAGATATCCAGCAAACTGGACATCCACAAACTCGCGGAACAAACACCCGGGTTCGCCGGCGCCGACATTGCCAATGTTTGCAATGAGGCCGCCCTTATCGCGGCGCGCAAAGGGAAAGAAACGGTTGAGATGGAAGACTTCCAGGATGCCGTGGACAGGGTTATCGGGGGTCTCGAAAAGAAGAATAAGATCATATCCCCGGACGAGAAGAAGATCATCGCCTATCACGAGGCCGGCCACGCCATCTGCGGCTGGTTCCTGGAACACGCTTACCCCTTGTTAAAGGTGACGATCGTGCCGCGCGGCGTCGCAGCGCTGGGCTATGCGCAATACACTCCCAAAGAGCAATATCTTTACAATACGGATCAACTTTTCGACCAGATCTGCATGACGCTCGGCGGCCGTGCCAGCGAAGAGCTCAATTTCGGCAAGATATCCACCGGGGCCCAGAACGATCTTCAGCAGATTACCAAGATCGCCTATTCGATGGTCACCGTGTACGGTATGAACGATAAGGTAGGCAATATCAGCTTTTACGATCCGCAACAGGAAAACTCCTTTACGAAGCCCTATTCGGAAGAGACCTCCAGGCTCATCGACGAAGAAGTGCGCAAGCTGATCGACAAGGCTTACGATGCCACCAAGCGCCTGCTGACCGAAAAGAGCCGCGAGGTGAAGATGCTGGCCGAAGCGCTGCTGGAGAAGGAAGTGCTTTTCCAAAGCGACGTAGAAGCGCTTATCGGCAAACGCCCTTACGAAGAGAAACGGGCGCTGGACGTCTCCGAACACGATAACGGCGTGCCGCCTGCTGTAGTTGTCCCGCCGGCGACCGAAGAAGTGAAGTAATCTCTATATGAAGGTATCCTCGGCAAAGGAAAATATTCTCAAAAAGATAAGACAGGCGTTGAGTGAATCAACGCCTATTCCTTTTCCGCAGAGCGAAGGCAACGCCTCCGTCTTTCAGCCTTCGCGGCAGGACCTCGAGATCGAATTCGCCGAACAGTTCGCCAAACTGCAGGGGAAGTTCATTTTCTGCGTCGATCACCAGGAATTGACGGCCCGGTTGAATGCACTGGTCGCGAACAACAACTGGAAGAAGATCCATTGCCGCGAAGACCGGCTGAAGGACATGCTGAAGGCGAATGCCTTCGGCGGTTTTTTTTCCGCCGAACTGGCGGATTGCGATGCCGCCATCACCGGCTGCGAGGCGCTGATCGCCCGGACAGGATCCATCGTCCTGAGCTCTGCCAGTCCCAGCGGCCGCACGGTCAGCGTTTATGCCCCCGTCCACATTTGTATCGCCTATACGGACCAGCTGAGCTATGATATCCGGGACGGGCTGCTGGCGTTAAAGGAAAAATACCATCAGCAACTGCCTTCGCTGATCAGTTTCGCTACCGGGCCCAGCCGGACGGCCGATATCGAAAAGACGCTTGTCGTCGGCGTGCATGGACCCAAACAAGTGTACCTATTCCTGGTAGACAGGCAATGACAACAAAGATATATTTCCTCTCCGATTTTCACCTGGGTTCTCCGGATCACGCCTCCAGCCTCGTGCGTGAACGGCGTATCGTGAACTTCCTCGAACGGATCCGGCACGATGCGTCGGAGATCTTTATCGTCGGCGATCTTTTCGATTTCTGGTACGAATACCGGACGGTGGTACCGAAGGGCTATGTCCGCATCCTGGGTCGGTTGGCCGAGATCACCGATTCGGGCATTCCCGTTCACTTTTTCACGGGTAACCATGACATGTGGATGAGCGGCTATTTCCAGGCCGAGCTGGGTATTCCGGTCTATCACGAGCCGAAGGTCTTCACGTACAACGGCCGGCGGTTGCTGATCGGTCACGGGGACGGGTTGGGGCCCGGCGACCACGGATATAAGTTCCTGAAAAAGATCTTTCGCAACAAACTGTGCCAGGCGCTGTTCGGCATCCTGCCCCCCGCCGTCGGGGTGGGCGTCGCCGGCTGGCTCAGCCGCCGCAGCCGCGCGGTTACGGGATCGGACGACGCCCGCTTCCTGGGGGAAGAGAAGGAGTGGCTGATCGCTTATTGCCGGGAGGTGCTGCAGACAGAATGGATCGATTATTTTATCTTCGGTCACCGGCACCTGCCCATCGATTTCTTGCTGAATCCCCAAGGCAGCCGGTATATCAATTTGGGTGACTGGATCCGTTATTACACGTACGCCGTACTGGATGGAGAACAGCTGTCCTTGCTGAGCGACGCACCCGAAACGGCCGATAAGATCATTCGACTATGACCATGCGCTCTCCGGTCCTATATACAGCAGTCTTGCTCCTGGTCCTGACGGCCGGGCGACGGGCTTCGGCGCAGGAAACTGCCGGCGCCGCATCGGCTGGAGAAGATTTCCGGCTGACCCTTACGCTTGCGCAGGATATCGTCGATTTCACGGTCGACAATCTGGGCAACCTGTATATCCTGAACAGCGGCAACCAGCTAAAGAAGATCGGCCCGAAAGGCGATTCGCTCGCCGTCTTCAACGACGTCAGGCGGTATGGCAAAATCGCTTCCGTCGATGCCACCAACCCGCTCAAAATACTGGTCTATTACCGTGAATTCACGACGGTCATCGAACTGGACCGCTTCCTCAACATCGTCAATACGATCGACCTTCGCAAACAGAATATCCTGCAGGCCAGGGCCGTCGGTCTGGCCTATGACAACAATGTATGGGTCTTCGATCAGCTGGACGCCGTGCTCAAACGGATCGGCGACGATGGGTCGCTCGTCGACCAGACCACGGACTTCCGGCAACTGTTCGATTCGGTCCCCGACCCTGCCGTGATCCGGGACCAGGGTGGTCTCGTCTACCTCTATGACCCTGCCAAAGGCGTCTACATCTTCGATCATTACGGAGCGCTGAAAACACACCTGGACCTGCGCGGCTGGGAGGATTTCGACGTCATCGGCAACAATCTGTTGGGACGCGACGACCGGAATTTCTTCCGGTACCAGCCCGGGACACTCGATATGAAGGAGCAACCCATACCCGCCGCCTACCGCGGCGCACTCCGGATCCGGATCACGCCCAACGCCGTCTATGTCCTTAAAAAGACGGGACTCGAGGTCTATTCACGGGCCGCGCATTAACTTACCTTTGCATCTATGCCCGACTTCTGGAACATCGTTATCCTGGACAATCCGCTGAAAAGCTATGTCATCGTCGCCGCCACTGTCCTGTTCGTCATCGCGTTGAAGCGATTCCTTTCGCGTCTCATCGCCCGGTTCCTGTTCCGCTTCATCCGGCAGATGGGCTCCGGTCTGGACCGCACGGCTTTTCTGAACCTGGTCATCGGCCCTATCGGGACCTTCCTGGTCGTCTTCGTATCGATCACTTCGATCGAGAAACTGCATTTCCCGCGCGAGCTCGATTTCGATATCTATGAAGTGGGTGCGAAGACCCTCCTCCACGGTCTCGCCGTCATCGTCCTTATCATCAGCTTTATCTGGTTGCTGCTCAGGCTGGTCGATTTCATCGCGATGGTGCTGCGCAGGAAGGCGAGAAAGGACGGAGGCCAACGGGACAACCAGGTGATCGTCTTCATCCGCGATTTCCTTAAAGCACTGCTGTGGATCATCGGCATCCTGATGGTGCTTGCCGAAGCGTTCAGGGTCGACGTTACTACGCTGCTCACTCCGCTGGGTCTCGCCGGCGCCGCCATTGCGCTGGCCGCCAAGGAAAGCATCGAGAATCTCATCGCTTCTTTTGTGATCTTTTTCGATAAGCCGTTCAAAGCAGGAGATTTTCTAAAGGTGAATTCCATTTCCGGAACGGTGGAAAAGATCGGATTGCGCAGCACACGTATCCGGACGGAACAAAAGACGTATGTCACCGTCCCCAATAAACAGATGGTCGACAGCGTGGTGGACAACCTCAGCCTGCGGACACAACGGAAAGGCGAGCTGCGGCTCGAGGTGAGCCTGTCGACCTCCGCCGGGCAGCTGGATGAGCTTATCTCCGGGATCCGGGATATCCTCGCGATGGATGCGATCGAGAACCGTGTCGTGTTTCTCAACGACATCACCGCTTCCGCTTTCCTGGTCCATGCGGACTATTTCACGGCGCCGGTGGCCGTCGATGAATTCTATGCCTTGAAACAGCAGGTAAACCTTCGCGTACTGCAGTTGATGGAAAAGATGCGGATCAGCATAGCCGGTTCCAGCACCACGATCAGCCTGGTCACTCCGCCGGATGCCGGCGACGCCAGGCAGGCGGATGAGCCCTCTCGCGATGCCGATAGCCTTAAATCCGCAGGGCATGGCCTGCGCTCTAAAACTTAGCTGCGACGATCTGTCCGATCTCCTGGTCCCAGTGCCCGGTCTTACCGAATTCAAGGACCCGCCCCACTTCCTTCCCGTCCTTCAGGATGATAAAAGTAGGCGTATTGGTCAGGTGCATCTCCTCGGGAAGGTGATCCACCGATCTTTTCTGATGGTCGACGGCGATCACCGTGACCTGGTCGTTGGTATAGCCGGCAGCGTCCAGCAACAGGAAGAATTTGGGCAGCAGGTTTTGACTGTCTTCGCACCAGGTGCCGCCAAAGACGATGAAATGCACCCGCGGTCCCCTGGCCCGGAGGATAGACACCGTTTCGGCATCCGGCGTATAGCCGCCCTGGTTGGTATGGAACCACCGGAACGCCGTGTCGTTCTCGAGGAGGTCGCGGTTGATGACGCCTTTCAGTATTTTATTCGTCCCGTCGGTCGACACTTCGTATGCCTGTTGTGCACGGCTCAATATACCCAGACCGATAATGAAGGCGACAAGCAAAAAATGTTTCATGCCGGGAAATGGTTGATTCATAATTGTGCCTTCCACTCCAGCAGGAAGGCCTTGATCTCCTGGAGACGCCGGATCACCTCGAACCGTTCTTCCGCCCGCTTGTTCTTCTTCAGGAAGTCTTTTGCTCCTTCGATGGTGTATTTCTTTTGGCGCAGCAGGTGATAGATGAGATGGAGATTTTTGATGTCGGCGGGCCGGAAATACCGGTCTCCTTTCTTGTTCTTCCGGGGTTGCAGGATGTCGAATTCAGCCTCCCAGAACCGGAGCAGGGATTGGTTGACGCGAAACATTTCGGAGACCTCTCCCATGGTATAATATTGTTTGCTGAACAGGATCTCGTCTTCGGGTATCTCTATCAGATCGGCTTCTGCGGCCACCTGTTTCAGTGATTTGCGTCCGCGCTTGGATGGTCCCTTCTTAGGCGGTATCTTTTTTGCCGGCCTTGCGACCCGTGTATCCTTCAGGTGCGTGACCGCCGCCCGGCCATCGTCTGCGACAACCGCGGCTTTGGCTGGCGAAGTGGCCGGGGTTTCAGCGGCCGTCGCCGTTCCGGAAGCCTGCACCCCTGCTTCTTCGGTGGCTCCGGCCACGCGAGCTTCCGCAACCGGTTCTTCGATGGCCGTCACGGGGGCGGCTTCGTCGTTGTGTTCTGAAGTGCCCGCCGGCACAGTCGTTTCTCCTCGCTGTTCTCCGTCGTCCGCGATCCCTGCGGTAGCTTGGCCGTGGCCCGCCGGCACAGTCGTTTCTCCTCGCCGTTCTCCGTCGTCCGCGATCCCTGCGGTCGCTTGGCCGTCGCCTGCGAACAGATCGCCATTTTCCGGCGCCGACGTCGACGATCGTTTATACGATTTAAGCCGCACACCGACCCCTTCCGCCGCCATATACGGTGCCGACGGGTCCGCAGGCGGAGGCGTCGACTCGGAGGATGGCTCCTGGCCAAAATCAAGCGATATTTGGGTCAGTTTGCTCATTGGGACTGCTTGCTGGTTCCGGCTCAAAAATCGAGCCCGTATTGGATACCGGGAATGCGGCTCCGGCCGAAAATAGCGCATTCTGCGGAAAAATCAGGTCTCTCTCGGTGCGGACGCGCCGCCGCAAGCGGCTACAGGTAAACGACGTTCATGCCTGTTTTATGCGGGCGCCGACGCGGCGGCCTTATGGCGGGCCGTGCTTCGCGGCCTGCCCCGGTCACCATTTCCTGAAGTTACGCAGGTTTAGTCAAAACTTTGATTGCTCGACGCCGCGAGTTTCAAAAGGCGGTCATACTGCTCCGGGGTGATATCGTTGTAGAAGTAGTAGACGGGGTCCACGGGATCACCGTTGCGGTGCACTTCGTAATGGCAGTGCGGCCCCGTACTCTTACCGGTGCTGCCTACCCATCCGATGATCTCTCCCCTTTTCACTCTTTCCCCAACATGCACTTTAACGCGGAACATGTGGCCATACAGGGTCGCGTAGCCATAGCCATGGTTGATGACGACATGGTTGCCGTAGCCATTACCCGTATTGCCCGCCACTTCGACGGTTCCGTTGGCCGTCGCATAGATGGGGGTGCCGATCGGAGCTGCGAAATCCAGTCCCGCATGGAACTTTGTCGTCTTGTATACCGGATCGATCCGGTACCCGAAACCCGAGGCAATACGGCTCAGGTCCTTGTTGCTGACGGGCTGGATCGCCGGCGTACAGGCCAGCAGCTGTTCCTTGTTCTTGATGAACCCGTCTATTTCGACATAGGATTTGGCCTGCGTGGCTATTCTTGCAGTCAGCTTGTTGAGTGTATCGGCAATGGAAGTATAGAGATTCTCCTGATCCATCCCCTGTACCAGCCGGATCTCCTGTTCATGCCGGTTTTGCCTGGAGCGTGCGCTGTCGGGTATGGGCGCTGCCTCGAAGATCGCCCGGTATACGTTATTGTCCCTTTTTTCCAGTTCGCTCATTTGCTCCTGCAGCGCCTTGACCTTATCGCTGAGGGTATAGTAATTGTCCTGCAGGGCTTCATTTCTGGCCATGAGGCGCTTTTCATTGGCCGAAGGGAAGTATTTGTAAGCGATGGAGACAAGGATGAGCGCAGTGACGACGGCCGCCGAAAGGAATCCCAGAACGCGCAGGAGGGTCACCCGAAGGGGCGTCTCCAGCTTTTCATAGCGGAGGGTATTGGTATTATAGTAGTACTTGATTTTCTTCATCGGCCGAGCGTTATTCGCGCCTTCGGGCGTCCCGTTGAAAAACCCCTGGTCGTGAGACCGTTAATTTCCCGGCTCTCCCCGACGGGCCTCAGACCCGTTTGGTTCCTGTCCGAAAGGGTTAGAACGGTAAAACAGCCTGATTTGGTGTACCTTTGCACGGCTTTTGTGGGGCCAGCATACGCGCAAATATAGTTGCTGCGGACGACATAACAACCAAAGATGCCGACGTTTTATGATGACGAGTTCTGAAATAAGAAAGAAATTCCTGGATTTTTTTGTATCGAAAGGCCATACGATCGTGCCTTCGGCGCCGATCGTCGTGAAGAATGACCCCACGTTGAAATTCACGAATGCGGGGATGAACCAGTTCAAAGACTATTTTCTCGGCAATAAGAAGGCGCCTTATTCGCGCGTGGCGGATACCCAGAAATGTCTTCGGGTCAGCGGGAAGCATAACGACCTCGAAGAGGTAGGCGTCGATACCTATCATCATACCATGTTCGAAATGCTGGGCAATTGGAGTTTCGGCGATCCGGCCGATCCCGCAGCGGGCTATTTCAAGAAGGAAGCCATTGCATGGAGTTGGGGGCTGCTGACGACCGTTTATGCCATTCCCACGGATCGCATGTATGTTACCGTTTTCGAAGGTGATCCGCAAAACGGCCTGCCCGCCGACACCGAAGCGCTTTCCGAATGGAAAAAATGGATCGCCGCGGAGCGCATCCTGATGGGCAGCAAGAAAGATAATTTTTGGGAGATGGGGGATACTGGTCCATGTGGACCCTGTACCGAGATCCATGTCGACTGCCGCACCGATGCCGAACGCGCAGCGAAGGATGGCGCCTTGCTCGTCAACAAGGACCACCCGCAGGTCATCGAGATATGGAACAACGTCTTCATCCAGTTCAACCGGCTGAAAGACGGCCGTCTGCAGCCCCTGCCCGCCAAACACGTGGACACCGGCATGGGACTCGAGCGGCTGGTGCGCGTCCTGCAGGGTAAACACTCCAACTACGATACCGACCTGTTCACCGGCACCATCGGCCTCGTGGAAAAGATTGTCAGGAAGCAATACACGGCGGGAGACGGTAAATCCGATATCGCGTTCCGGGTCATCGCCGATCATATCCGCGCCATTTCCTTCACGATCGCGGACGGCCAGCTGCCTTCGAACACCGAAGCGGGCTATGTGATCCGGCGCATCCTCCGGCGCGCCGTACGTTATTACTATTCTTATCTCGATTACAAACAGCCGCTGCTGTTCCAGCTGGTGCCCGCCCTGGCCGATCAGTTCCGGGATGTGTTTGCCGAGCTGCACCAACAATCCGACTTTATCTCACGGGTCATCAAAGAAGAAGAAGAAGCTTTCCTCCGGACGTTGGAAAAAGGACTGAAAAAGATCGATGATATCATCGCCAATCTTCGCAAAAGAGCCTTGTCCTCCGGCGCGGGAGTCGCCGCGACGCAGGATCGTACGGTCGCGCCCGGGGAAAAGCCTGTCATCGCAGGGAACCTCGCCTTCGAACTATACGATACCTATGGGTTTCCGGCGGACCTGACGAGGCTCATCGCGGCGGAAAGCGATATGACGATCGACGAGGCCGGGTTTGAAATGGAGCTGCAACGGCAAAAGACGCGCTCACGCGCCGCCACCGCTATCGATACGGGCGACTGGGTCGTGCTCATCGATAACCCATTGATCGAATTCGTGGGATACGATCTCCTCGAGACCAATACCCGGATCGCCAAATACCGGAAGATAAAAGCGAAGGGCAGGGAGTCGTGGCAGATCGTACTGGAGGCTACGCCGTTCTATGCGGAGAGCGGCGGGCAGGTGGGTGACACCGGTATCCTGCTGTCGGGTAACGAAAGCATCCCCGTGCTCGACACGAAAAAAGAGAACGATCTCATCGTCCATTTTACGGACAGGCTTCCCTCCGATCCCGAAGCACCGGTCCTCGCAAGGGTCGACAAGGTCAAACGGAAAGCTACGGAGATCCACCACTCCGCTACCCACCTGCTGCATGCCGCGCTGCGCAAGGTACTCGGAACGCATGTGGTACAGAAAGGCTCGCTCGTCAACGATGCCCAGCTGCGGTTCGATTTCTCGCATTTTGCCAGGATGACGGGTGAGGAAGTGGCAGCCGTCGAATCGATCGTCAACGAAAAGGTCCGGGAAAACGTACCCGTCGTCATCCGCCTGATGCCGAAGGAGGAAGCCCTTCGCTCCGGCGCGATGGCACTCTTCGGCGAGAAATACGGCGACATGGTCCGCGTCGTCACCATCGATCCCTCGTATTCCGTCGAGCTGTGCGGGGGTACGCATGTAGGCGCTACCGGCGAGCTCGGATTCTTCCGCATCCGGCACGAAGGAGCAGTTGCTGCCGGCGTACGGCGTATCGAGGCCGTCGGGGGCAGGGCGGCGGAAGCCTTCGTCGGCGAACAACTGGCCGAGTTGCAGGCCGTCCGGGAGGTGTTGAAAAACCCAGCCGATCTGTCGCGGGCCGCCGAAACGCTTGCGTCCGAGAACGCCGACCTGAAAAAGAAACTCGAGAAAGCCGGGGCAAAGGAACTGGACTTGCTTCGAAAGCGGCTGCTTCAACTCGCGCAGACAGTGAATGGCGTCTGTTTCATCGGCGAGATCGTCGATGTCCCAAGTGCAGACGCCTTAAAAAAATTGTGTTTCGACCTGAAGCCCGGACTCTCGGCGCTTCCGGGTTCGCCGCCCTACCTCGTGGTCCTCGCCGGCGCCATCGACGGCAAGGCAGCCGTCGCGCTCATGATCGACGAACGATTGGTTTCGGCGCGTGATCTGCAGGCCCCGCTCATTATCAGGGAACAGGTAGCGCCACTGATCAAAGGCGGCGGCGGCGGCCAAAAGACCCTCGCCACAGCCGGCGGCCAGGACGCCGGCAATCTGCCGCAGGTGATCGGGAGGGTAAGGGCATTGCTCGACTGATCCCCGCTCATTTTTTAACATTTCCGAAAGATTTCGTATTTCGCGAAATCCCCTTATCTTTATCTACGAAAACCAACGTAGATAGATCACCATTGTTAATCTTAAAACCCAGAATGATGAACAAACACCTCCAAAAAATGGCAGGATTGGCCGGTCTGGTTCTCGCCTTGCAGACCACTGGTCTGGCGCAGGACAGCAGTCCGCTGGCGGACGATACGGCGGGCAATCCGAGGCGCGGCTACGATGAGATCATTATCAGGCACAAGACGGATAAGGACGCCAAAGTGACGATAGAGATCAAAAATGGCCAGGTATTCGTCAACGGGAAACCGGCATCCGATTTCCAGGACGACAATCTTTCCATCACCAAACGAAAGATCAGAACGATGAATGGCGGCCCGTGGACCCTGATGGACGGGGATCGCGCCATTACGATCGCTCCTTCTCCGTTCCGCAGTGGCGGCGCCTGGAACTTCAATGGCAAAATACTGACGGATGAGAACAGGGCTTTTCTGGGGGTCACTTCGATCAAGCCGGACAATGGGCCCGACGGCGCGAAGATTGGAGAAGTGTCGCCGGGCAGTGCAGCAGAGAAGGCGGGGTTGAAACAGGGTGACCTGATCACCAGGGTCGACGATATCACGATCGACGGTCCGGAGTCGCTTTCGGATGCCATAGGAAGGTACAAACCCGAGGACAAGGTCTCGATCACGTATACGAGAGACGGCAAGGAGCAAAAGACCACGGCCGTGCTGGGCAGGAACAAGAATGCGACCGTCTACCGGTTCAGACAGGCGCCCAACGTGGACATGTACCGTGATTTCAGAGAGTTCATGCCGCGGGGTAACTACAATTACAATTTCAATGACAACATGGGCGGCAGCCCACGCCTCGGCATTCATGCGCAGGACACCGAAGACGGCAAGGGTGTGAAGGTGCTCGACGTGGACGACGAGTCCGCCGCTGCGAAGGCGGGTCTCAAAGAAGGCGATATCATCACCCGTTTTGACGGCAAAGACGTCAACAGCGCCGGTGACCTGGCGCAGGTCGCACGCGAAAGCCGGACCAAACCCAGCGTCCATGTAACCGTATTGCGGGGAGGGAAATCCATGGATCTCGAGGTGAAGATCCCGCGGAAACTGAAGACCGCCGATCTCTGACCGACCCCTGTTTTTTCACAAATTACTGAGCGTCGTTTTCGTACCTTTGCTGGCTGCCGGTTTACCGGCAGCCAGCGTTTTTACAGGTATGGCAAATAATTACGATGCATACGAAATAGTGGTAGGCCTCGAAGTGCATGCACAATTGCTGACCCGCACCAAACTGTTTTGCGGCGACAGCGCCGTCTTCGGAGCCGAACCCAATACGCAGGTGAGCCCCGTTACGCTTGGTTTGCCCGGCGCCCTCCCGCGGCTGAACAAGGTGGCGGTGGAATATGCCATCCGGATGGGGCTGGCTTGTCATAGCGCCATCGAACGCAACAACTATTTTGCCCGCAAGAACTATTTCTATCCGGACCTTCCGAAGGGCTACCAGATATCGCAGCATACGACTCCCATCTGCGTTGGCGGTTATGTCGGCATACGGACACAGTCCGGAGAGCGGAACATACGTTTGAACCGGATCCACCTCGAGGAAGATGCCGGAAAAAGCCTGCATGACCAAAACCCGCAATACACTTCCATCGATCTCAACAGGGCAGGCGTGCCGCTCATCGAGATCGTGACCGAACCGGATATTCACAGCGGTGATGAAGCCTACGCTTATCTGACCGAGTTGCGCCAATTGTTGCGATACCTGGACATCTGCGACGGCAATATGGAAGAGGGGAGTATGCGGTGCGATGCCAATGTCTCCGTGCGACTGAAAGGCGAAACGGCCCTCGGCACCAAGGTCGAGGTCAAGAACCTGAACTCGATCCGCAATGTTCGTCGCGCCATCGAATTCGAAGCCCGGCGGCTGATCGGGTTGTTGTCCGCCGGAGAGCCGATCCGGCAGGAGACACGCAGCTTTGATGCGGCCGAAGGCACGACGTTTTCCTTGCGGACTAAAGAAGAAGCGAACGATTACCGGTATTTCGCCGATCCCGATCTGCCCCCCTTTCAGGTGACCGATGAATTCCTGCAGCGCGTACGTGCGTCGATCCCTTCCCTCCCCGAGCAACTGGTCGTCCGATATACGCGCGAATTGCAATTGCCGGATTACGATGCCCGGGTCATCGTCAGCGAAAAAGACAGCGCTGCCTTCTTTGAACGGCTGATCGCGCACACGTCGAACTATAAGGCGGCAGCCAACTGGTTGCTGGGCCCCGTACGATCGAGCCTCAACGAACGGGCGCTGGATTGGAAGGACCTGCCCGTCCCGCCCGGTTCGCTTGCACGCCTGATCCGCCTGGTGGAAGAAGGCAAGGTCAGCTTTTCCATCGCCGCCGAGCGCATCTATCCCGCGCTGCTGGAGGAACCATCCCGCGAACCGCTCGATATCGCGGTCTCGCTCAACCTCGTGCAAAGCTCCGACACGGCCGAGATAGGGGCATGGATCGAACAGGCGCTGGCAGGGATGCCCGAAAAGGTCATGGAATATAAGAAAGGAAAAAAGGGCCTGATCGGCTTATTCGTCGGGGAAGTGAAGCGGCTGTCAAAAGGGAAGGCCGATCCCAAACTCACCAACAGGTTATTACTTGAAAAACTGGAAAATTAAGATATGACAAAAAGAGCTCCGAGCCGCCGCATGAAGCGGGCCTCCCGAAGGACAGATATCCTGGTCGTTGTCGCGGCCTTTGCCCTGTGCATCGTCTCCTGTCAATCCCGGAAAAAGGGAACGTTCACCGTGACCGGTACCTTCAGGAATGCGGACAAGCTGTCGGCGATCGCCGGACCGATATCGAAGGTTTACCTCGAAGAGGTGTCATACGGGAAGGATCAGTCGCCGCTGATCCTGGATTCCGCCAGGTTGCCGGTCAGCAGCGGTAACTTCACCCTGACAGGCGCCGTGAAAACACAGGAGATCCTCGAGGTCGTATTCGGAAATAACGTGATCGCCGTACCACTGATCAATGACGCCCCCGAGGTGAGGGTCAATGTCGATCTCGGCAAGCAGGACGATTTCTATACCGTCAGCGGCTCGGAAGCCTGCGGTCAGCTGAAAGAACTGATCACGATGTTCGGGAAAAAGAATTACGATGTCGACAGGACCATGGCCGATCTCGATAGTCTCAAACAGGCGAATGCTCCCGATAGCCTGCTGCTCGCCGCCACCGGCGCCAAGAACAATGCCATTCAGGAGCTGAATGTTTACCTCAAACAGGTGGTCAACACCAACACGAATGCGACGATTTGTGCGCTGGCGCTGAGCTGGGCCTCGCGCAGCTTCCCCCGTTCGGATTTCGAAGCTTCGCTTTCCGACCTGGTGAAAAAATACCCCGAGAATGCAACGCTGGCGGCGCTGAAACAAGGCTACGATCAGCAAAAAGAACAGATGGCTCAGCAGCAGGAGCGGGACCGCGAAAACAGTTGGGTGGGTAAACAGGCTCCGGATTTTTCACTGCCGGACGCCACTGGGCGCAACGTATCGCTTGCCTCCTTCAAAGGCAAATACCTGCTGGTCGATTTCTGGGCCAGCTGGTGCGGACCCTGCCGCGCGGAGAACCCCAACGTGGTACATGTCTACAATGAATTCAAGGATAAGAACTTCGCGATCCTCGGCGTCTCGCTGGACAAGGACAAAGATGCCTGGCAGGAGGCCATTCATGCCGACAAACTTAACTGGACACAGGTCAGCGATCTGAAATATTGGGATAGCCAGGCGGTCAAAACGTTTAATTTTGAAGGCATACCGTTCAATGTGCTGATCGATCCGCAGGGCAAGATCATCGCGCAGGGCCTCCGCGGGGAAGACCTGGAGGACAAGCTGAAAGAGGTGCTGACGAACTGATAAATGGAAAAGACCGGCGATCGCCGGTCTTTTTTGTGGTCCCGTCCAGAATCGAACTGGAACCCAGGGCTTCGGAGACCCTTATACTATCCATTGTACTACGGGACCTATTCCTTCCGCGGACAGCGAAAGTCCGGTCGAAAGGAGTGCGAAATTAGGCAATTTCTTCTATTTGCAGAAACGATATTGCCGGGGCACGATTTTAGAATGGATAGCGGAAATCCATCGTTATGAAGGGAGAGAGAGTGCGGTTGCTGGATAGCTTTCGATTCTTGGCCATTCTCGCGGTCATGTCGGTCCATTTGACGATCCGTTGGTCGCCTCCCTTTTATCCCGTTGATGTTTATCCCTACGGTCATTTTTTCAGCCGGCTGTTCGCTTACGGTGGCATGGGTGTACACTTTTTCTTTATCATCTCGGGTTTTGTCATCGCTTTTACGCTGGAGCGGACATCCGGCCCCGCCATATTTCTCGTCAACCGGTTTGTGCGTCTTTTGCCCCCGATCTTCCTGTGCACCTTTGTTACCTTCCTGGTCGGTGAGACGCTCGATACGCGCCAGTTCTTTCCTTTCAGTCACGCACCGCAAAACCTGCTGCCGAGTCTGACCCTTATAAGCCCCGCGCTGTGGTCCGCTGTTCTTCACAGACCGCTCGGTTATATCAGCGCCAGCTATTGGTCACTGTGGGTAGAGGTCCAGTTCTATGTGCTGGCTGCGGCGATCTATTTTTCAGGGGCGAGGACCTTCCTCCGCAATCTGCTGGTGGTGGCCGTGTTGCTGATGACGCTTACGGCGATACCGATGCCCGTGTACCTGCGAACCACACTGTCGGTATTCAACCTTCCTGCATTCATCGGCTGGTTCGCGATCGGCGCATTCTTTCACGACCTGTTCCGGCAACCCTGCCGCCCCGATGGCCCGGGAGTATGCCGGACGGCCCCGGGAGCCCGCACGGAGCGCGCGATCATTGTTGCCGCCATTGCCATGGTCGTACTCGGTACCTTCTACCCGCTGGATAATATCGGAAGGCTGATCTTCCTGGGCATGCTCGGGCTCTTCGGCCTGCTGGTGACCGTCCCGCAAAGACTCCGCTGGCTCGAGAACAGGTTATTTGTTCGCCTGGGTTTCCTCTCGTACACTGCCTATCTCATCCACGACAGCAATGGGGCGTTGTTGATCGGCAAGTATGGCGCGCTTCTTGGAAAATGCAGCCCTGTTTGCGTACCCGTCGCAATGGCGCTGGTATTCCTGTTCGCCGAGCTGAGTTTTCACATCTATGAGAAGCCGGTAACTGCATTTCTGAAAAAAAGGGTGGCTCCGTCGCAAACGCGCCGCAGGAAGCCGGCGGGAAACCCGGCGGGAAACCCGGCCGAGGTCGCTTCCCGCATCGGGAAGCGGCGCGAACTGCTCGCCTGGCCGATCGAAATGCCGCGGGACGCTACATAAACTTCTTGTAAAAGCTGGCCGGTTTGTGTTGTTCTTTTTCCGCTGGCGTCCGGTTCCAAAGCGTTTCATGTACCAGGTGACCTTTTTCGGGATGGGGACGCATCCGAACTACACAGCCATAATGCAACGAGAAGGCTTTAAAGCTGTCCGCCAGGCTGGTGCCCGTGACGCCAGCAAGAATACTCCGGATAACGCCTCCATGCGCGACAACGGCAATCGACTCTTCCACATCATCGTCGCAGCGCGCTCGGGCGCCCGGGGTATCCGGCTGTGCGACCCCGCCGGCGATCTCCTCCCAGCATTGCATTACCCTCCGGTAAAGATCGGTATAACTTTCGCCGCCGGGTACGCGCATATGGACGAAATCCTCCATCCAGGGATCGATCTCCTCCTTTGGCAGGCTGTCCCAGGCACGCATCTCCCAGGCGCCGCAATGCAGTTCCATCAGCTGCGGACGAAGCGTCAGGGGCACACCGGGAAAAAGATGGCTCGCCAGACGCGTGCATCGCTGCAGCGGACTGCTGTACACCGCCGTAAAACGTGCGGGTAGCGACCGCCGGATCAGTTCCGCTTCCTCCCTGAAGCTTTCCGTGACATCCAGGTCCGTCTGTCCGTAACAAATGCCCTTTTCGACGGCCGGAGTCGTATGTCTTATCAGGTAAATGTCCTTCATAGATACCGGCAAATTACCACAATTCCGAGGTAAACAGCGATTTCAGCCACCTGTTGTATGGCTCCGAGGCAATCTCCCGTATATCCGCCGATCCAGCGCCGGAAATAACGGTACATCAGCCAGGTGACCAGCAGGGGAGGAACGATGAGCAACAGAAAATGCGGCGGTAGCAAAAATAGCGGCGCCAGCCCGAGCACGGCGCCAACGAAGAGGTCCCGGGCGCGAAGACGCCTGCTGACCATGGCCCCGGATTTACTCGTGTCGGGATCTCCCGCGTAATCACCGGTCTGCATGACGAGCACGGGCATCAGGCGGCTCACACTGTGTGCTACGATCAGCGCCGTAACGAAGAAGATAGGGTTGCCGTCCCGGCCACCGCGGCCAGGACCGGCAATGGCAATTGTTTTCAGCAGCAGGAATTTCGTGCTCAATACGGCTATCAGTCCGATGGCGCCGAAGGCGCCGATCCGGCTATCCTTCATGATCAGCAATATCTTCTCCTTGGTCCACCCGCCGCCGAACCCGTCGCAGACATCGGCAAAACCATCTTCATGCAAGGCCCCGGTCACGAGCACACCGGCGATCATTGAAGCCAGGATGCCGGTATCGATCGAGATAAAGCGCAGGCTATAGAACAGCGCGGCGATGCCACCCACTATCCAACCTGCCGCCGGAAAATATCGCCGCGCCTGAAGCAGGTATTCCCCCGAGTGATCCGTGGTGCGCGGTACCGGCAGACGTGTCAGGAACAAGACGGCGGTAAAGAATATCCGGGCTTCTTTTTTCATCTGGCGCATGATTCACGTTTCACCGGGGCAAAGAAGAGACGCCTGCGGATTCGAACGACGCCATCTCGCGAAGAAAGTGGACGGACGATTGCAGCAGCGGAAAAGCCATTGCGGCGCCGGTGCCTTCGCCCAGCCGCATGCCCAGATCGAGCAACGGCTCGGCATCGAGATACCGCAACATCCGCGCGTGCGCGCTTTCTCCACTGGCGTGCGAGAAGAAACAACAGTCCTGCACATCGCTTTTTATCAACCGTGCCAGGAGCAGCGCCGCCGTGCTGATAAATCCGTCTACCAAAATGACCATCCGCAGTTCGGCCGCCCTCAGGTAGGCGCCCGTCAACATCGCGATCTCGAATCCGCCGACATGCGAGAGGATGGTCAACGCATCCGGCTTCGCTGCTATCGCCGGGAGGTGCCGGCGGAACACTCCGCGCAGCACCTCTTTCTTATTGGCCAGTTGCGCGTCACTGGTCCCGGTGCCGCGTCCGATGCATTCCTCCACCGGGATACCGGTTACGTAGCTCATGATCAGCGCTGCCGAGGAGGTATTACCGATGCCCATTTCGCCAAAACCGGCACAATTGCACCCGGAGGCATATAAGTCGGTCACGATCTGTTTGCCCGCTTCGACGGCCCGTTCGGCGTCGGCCGGGGTCATGGCAGGGGAGTCCTGGTAATTGCGCGTGCCATAGCCGATCTTTTGCGACACGAGCTTTCCCGGGAAGAACGTTGCGTCGAAATCGAAATTCACGCCGGCATCGACAACACAAAGACCGATATGATGCAGGCGGCAGAACACGTTGATCGCCGCGCCGCCGGTGATGAAATTCAAGACCATTTGTGCCGTCACCGCCTGCGGATAGGGATTGACCAGACCCGTGGAGGCGATACCGTGATCGCCGGCAAACACCACGATCGTGGGGCGATTCAGTTGCGGACGGAGGGTGCCCTGGATAAGCCCCGTTTGCAAGGCTATCTCTTCCAAACGCCCCAGCGAGCCGAGAGGTTTGGTTTTGCTGTCGATGACTTGTTGCAGCCGCTGGCGCAACGTCATTTGCGTACCTGTTTGCATGGACTCTATTTATGTTGTTTAACAGTGAGTGGAATGCCGCTGATCATGAAGATCACTTCGTCGGCCCGTTCGGCGAGATATTGGTTCATCCATCCCTGCAGTTCGCTGAATTTTCGGCCCGCCTCGGTGTCCGCGTGCAACCCCATTCCGATCTCATTGCTGACGATGATCAGCGATGCCTCCTGCCCGAGAAGTCTGTCCACCTCCCCGCGACAAGCGCTCAGACAGGCGTCGGTGTCATAATAAAGATCCGAAAAGAAGTTGTTGATCCATAAGGTCACGCAATCGATGACAGCAGTCTTGCCCGACAGCGAAAGCCGGCCGAGGTACTTTTCCTCTTCGAGCAGGGCCCACCGCTCGTCGCGGTCCTGCCGGTGCCTGTCCACGCGTCGCCGGAACTCTTCATCCGGGATCCGCGCCGTAGCCACGTAAATGGGCTCCGCGCTAAGCTGCAGTGCCCGCTGCTGCGCATAACGGCTTTTGCCGCTGCGTGCTCCGCCGGTGATGAAGATCATCATAAATGAAGGGTACCACCTGCCATGAAATTAAACCGTTTGCTGTTAAAACCGGGTATATCGAAATATTGTCGATCCGTTAAATTTTCGAGGTCGACGAAACATTTCCATCGGCGCGTCAGTCTGTAATCCGCGTACCCGTTCAACGTGTAATAGGCCGGGACCCCGATGGGAGAGCCGCCGTACACCGATTCGATGCGTTTGCCGACGCTCCGAAGCGATGCGCTCACAAAAAGACGGGTCGTAGCCTGCCAACCCAGTTTCAGGTTCAGCAGGTGTTTTGGCTGGCGGTAGAGATTGTAAAAACTGGTGTCCTTGCCGTTCGTGATCGTGGTCCCCTTTCCTGTCGTATACGTGTAATTGGCGGAAAAGGTCCAGTGCCCAGCCTGACCGGCAGCCTCGACTTCCGCACCTACATCGTTCTGGCGGTCCTGGTTGACATAAAAACCTTGGGGGTTGGCCGCGTCGAAAGTGAAGACGACCTCGTCCGTCGTACGGCGCTGGAAGAAGACCGCCCTTGCGTTGAAAGAATGACGGCTGTACTGGACGCCGGTCTCCACGCTCTCCGTGCGCTCAGGCTTCAGACTGCCATAGGGATCCCGGTATGGGGAATACAGCTGGTAGAGGGTCGGTGCGGAAAAGCCCGATGACAGGTTAGCGAAGAGTTTGAGGCGGTCATTGATCAGAAAGGATGGATCGATCGAATAGGTGATCACCTTTCCATACCTGGAAAAGCTGTTGTAACGTCCGCCCACCCCGAAATTGAACCCGCCGATCTCCTTCAGCAACAACGAGACGTAACCGGCGCCCTGCCGGACTTTCGAGCTGTCGATTCCGAGCGCGCCGACCGATGAGTAATACTGCGAAAGATAAACGTCGGATTCGCTGATGCGTTGGTTACGGTAGTCCAAACCCGCGAGCAGGTCGGCATGCCGCGAAAGCGAAATGTTGGAATAAAGCTCCAGATAGTGCGACCGGCCCGTATAGGAACTTTGACTGAATGACCCTCCCTGCGCGATCGCGATCGCCGAATCGTCGAGATAATTCCTCGTCACCGTGTTGTAGTGGTAATTGAAGTGGATCATGGCGGCGCCCAATTCGTATTCCGCACCGATGCCCGCTTGCACGTTGCCGGTAGAGGTTGTGTAGTTCGGATCGTCGGTATAAGCGCCCGCATCCAGCGCATGATCGTAACGGCTGTATTGAAAATTGCCGCTCAACCGCAGGGCTCTGCTCAACGAATGGCTGACATTGGCGGTCACCATGTCCTCATTGAAACCGTCCCTGTCGAAATTTGCTCTGCCCGTGGAATCATAGGCGTCCGAAAAGCCATTGCTGCGGTATTTGGTATACCGGAGATCGTAGGCGGTCTGACCCGTCTTTCCATCCAATCCGGCCGAGCCTTTGAACGTGTGCCAGCTGCCGGCAGAAGCGCTGAACGAGGCATTGAGCGGTTTGCCGCTTCCTTTTTTGGTGATGATATTGATGACCCCCGCCGTCGCGTCGCTGCCATACAACGTGGATTGGCTTCCCTTGAGGACTTCCACGCGCTCGATCTCATCGGTATTGATGAGGTTGAGATCGAAATTCGTGGTGGTCCCGGAAGGATCGTAGGCCGGGATGCCGTCGATCAGGATCAGCGTCGCGCCCGTCGGGGCGCCTTGCATCAGGACGTCCTGCTCCGACCCGGGCGCGTTTTGCGCGCCGATGATCACTATCCCTGTCTGTTCATTGAGGATGTCGGTGAGCTGACGTCCTTCGTTCCTGTCCAGCTGTTCACGTGTGATCACGTTCAGCACCTTGCCGGTCAGCGATTGTTTGACCGGGTACCTGGTTGCCGTCACGACGACCTCGTCCAATTGTTTTTTTGTACTGTCCGGAGATTGCTGCGCAAATGCCGTCCGGCCGCCTGCCAGCAGCATAAAAATGACCCATTTCTTCGTGTTCATGCCAGTTGATTTTGTTTTGGCGGCTTGCTGATCTTAGAGAGAGGGCAGGCATTGAGAATGGCCTTCCCATTCTCGCTTTTCACCCGAAAGCCTCGAATGTTGATAATCGATCAGGCAGGTCTTCTGGCTTATACTTCACCGGCTCACCTTCCCATCCGCTTTCGCGGACAGTGGTTATGAGGATGCGGGTGATTCCCGCCGCCAAATGGCGGCAGACAGCATTTACAGCTACGGGGATAGCGCCGGATTCACACCGGTCTTCCCTATTAATGACGCCACGCGTCAACCATGATCCGGGATAAAGGTAATTTTTTTTTGTGACAGCGGTCACTCATTTTTCACGAAGCCCGCGAAGGAGATCGGCGATCGATCCGAATGACCGGCTACCGGCTTCGGTGTCCACGATCCAGCGCGTTGCGCCGATCTCTTCCACAATATGTACCGAGAGGTCGGGCGATGGGTCCGTAACGACGGTATAACCTTCCCTTTGAAGCGCTCGCCGGGTCCAGAATGCGCGCGCGTCGCTGCCTTCGAGCCTTACTGCCCGTCCACCTTCGGGATGTACGCGAAACACCCCGGTCGTCCTGTCGAACACGACATCCTGTCCCGCAAACGCGGCTTCAAAAACTCCCTGCAGGACCATGTCTTCCGGCGCGCCCTTGTGCAGCCCTCCCCCGGCCTGGAGCAACCATAGTTCATCGGCGACCTGCAACGCCAGGTCCAGCTCGTGCGTCGACAGCAGGATCCCCTTATTCATTTCGCGCGTCAGGGTATGCAAAAGACGCATCAGCCGGATGCGGCTCGGCAGGTCCAAATGCGCCGTAGGCTCATCCAGCATCAGCAGTGGTGTATCCTGTGCCAGCGCCCTTGCGAGCATCACTTTTTGGCTTTCCCCGTCCGAGAGTGTATGCACCTTCCTTTCGAGCAGATCGCCGATGCCTGCCGCGTCGATGGCCCGGTCGATCACCGCCCGGTCCTTGCCATCCAGCCGGCCCAACCAGCCCGACCAGGGATATCTCCCCAAGGCTACCAGCGAATAGACGTTTAGGTTGGTACCGCCGACCTTGTCGGTCAGCACGAGGCTGATATTCTTCGCCATGTCTCCGGCTGAGAGGTGCGCCGCTCCTCCTATCACAATGCTGCCCCCAAGCGCCGGTTGAAGCCCCGCGAGCGTGCGCAGCAGGGTCGATTTGCCCGATCCGTTCGCGCCCAGCAAACAGACCAGCTTTCCGCCGTCGATCGCCAGCTCCGGCATACCCGCAGATACCACGATCCTTCTCCCGCTAAGGAAGTAACCTGTCTGAAGGTGCTCGGCAAAAAGGAGTCGTGATACTCCGGTCATCGGTAAGCGTTTAGATGGAGATCGCGTTTCCGGACCAGCAACAGGATGACCAACGGCGCACCTGCGAGCGAAGTGATGATGTTGATGGGCAGAACCGATTGGGTCCCCGGCCACTGGGCGGCGCAGTCGCACAGCAACAACAGGATGGTTCCTATGAGACAGCAGGCCGGTATCAGGATGCGATGACTGGAGGTGTTGAAAAACAGCCGGGCCAGGTGCGGGACGGCGATGCCGACGAATCCGATCGGCCCGCAAAAAGCGGTGATGCTTCCTGCCAGCAGGCTGGTCGTGCAGACGATGCCGATCCGCGCGCGCCGGACCGTCAAACCCATACTGCG
>DASZYU010000044.1:0-2548 GCA_035545215.1 Puia sp. | reverse complement strand
CAGCGTCCTGTCTACGATCAGTAGTCTTCAACTGGCGATCACCAATGAGTTGAAGGCCTTTGGCAACAAGACGATCTACATCGACAAATGGCAATATTCGGGCGGCCCCGACTATCCGTGGTGGAAATTCGTCAAAAGGCCCGCCCCCAAATACGACGAGCTGCGATTGCTGCGGTTGAAGGTACCGGATGCGGCGCATTTCGCTTTCGAGATGGATCTCAACGACAACGTGGAGGCGGGTGACAACAGTCTGTCGGGCGTTACCTACTATGGGGTCACCGGGGAATTCGACCATATCCAGCAAATCACGGTCAGCGATGGCCGCTATTTCCAGCAGACGGATTTCGACCGCGGACAACCTTATGTCGTCATGGGCTACCGCATCGCCGAACGATTGTTCAGCCGGTCGCAGTGGGCAGTCGGCCAGACAGTCAAGCTCCGCGGAGGGAAGAATGCCATCGTCATCGGCGTAATGGAAAAACAGGGACAGAGCCTCATCGGCGGCTGGGATTTCGACAACTGCATCATGGTGACCTACAATTTCATGCGGCAAATGGTCCGCGAGGAGTATGCGAATCCCAAGCTGCTTGTCCAGGCCGGGCCCAATCTTCCCACCGATGCGCTGAAAGACGAACTCAAAGGAGCGATGCGATCGATCCGCAAGCTCAGCCCTACCGAAGAAGACAATTTCGCACTGAACGATATCGATAGTTTCGCCAAAGCACTGGAACCCGTATTCCACGGGATAAACCTCGGCGGGTGGGTCATCGCCGGCATTTCGCTGCTGGTTGGCATGTTCGGTGTCGCCAATATCATGTTCGTCACGGTACGCGAAAGGACGAGTCAGATCGGCCTCAAGAAAGCCATCGGCGCCAAACGTCACATGATCCTGACCGAGTTCCTGCTCGAATCGGCCTTTCTCTGCATCATCGGGGGAATGATCGGGCTCGGCACGGTATTCGTCCTGACCCTGGTCATCTCCGGTGTCTTGCACTTCAACGTCTTCATCCCATTCAATATCGTCGTGCTGACCGTCTTTCTCTGTCTGCTGACCGGTGTGATAGCCGGGATCATCCCGGCTTTTGTCGCCGCACGAATGAACCCTGTCGTTGCCATACGGTCTACCTGATCCCGCGACCCCTCTCCCCTGTGCATCCCGACGCCCCCGGAACCCGCGGCCTTACGTATCGCGTGCCGGCATAGCCGCCGGCGCCGCCGCATCTCCTGCACAAATCCGTACCTTCGCGCCATGCGATCAACCAATACCGGACCTGTGACGATCCTGGCGATCGAATCTTCCTGTGACGAGACGAGTTGCGCGGTCAGCCGCGACGGCATTATCCTCTCCAACGTGATTGCGGGGCAGGCGGTCCACGAACAATATGGGGGCGTCGTCCCCGAACTGGCCAGCCGGGCGCATATACAGAACATCGTTCCGGTGGTCGACGCGGCGCTCAAAAGATCCGGCTGCGCGACTGCCGAACTGACCGCGATCGCCTTTACGCAGTCCCCCGGTCTGATCGGATCACTGCTGGTCGGATCGCAGTTCGCCAAATCACTCGCGCTGGCGCTCGGCCTTCCGCTCATCGCCGTACATCACATGCAGGCGCATGTGCTGGCCAACCTGATACCGGGCCGGTCCGGCATCTTGGGAGAAACGCAACCGCTGCCCTCCTTCCCTTTCCTCTGTCTCACCGTCAGCGGCGGACACACCCAGATCGTGCTTTGTCATTCGCCGCTGAAAATGGAGGTCATCGGCGAAACGCTCGATGACGCAGCCGGAGAGGCCTTCGATAAGTCTGCCAAGCTGCTGGGGCTCCCTTATCCCGGCGGTCCGTTGATCGACAAATATGCGCGCGAGGGCGATCCCGGCCGTTTCGCCTTTCCGGAACCGCAGATACCGGCGCTCAATTTCAGTTTCAGCGGGCTGAAAACGGCCATCCTTTATTTCCTGCGCGAAGAGACCGGTAAAGACCCGGGGTTCATCGACCGTCACCTTCCGGATATCTGCGCGTCCATCCAGCAGCGCATCGTCTCGATCCTGTTGAACAAATTCAGAAAAGCGGCGCGCGAAACGGGCGTCAGCGATCTGTGCATCGCCGGAGGGGTCTCCGCCAACAGCGGTTTACGCCGGACCTTCCAGGAAATGGGTGCCCGCGAAGGTTGGCGCACCTTCATCCCGCCTTTCGAATATTGCACCGATAATGCGGCAATGATCGCTATCACGGGCCATTATAAATACCTGGCGGGAGATTTTGCGCCGTTATCCGTTAGCGCCAGCGCACGCGCGGAATGGTAAGCGGCCTGTAAATTTGCAGTATGCCCAATTCCTATTTCAGATTTAAACAATTTATGATCAACCAGGACCGGTGTGCCATGAAGGTCTGCACCGACGCGTGTATACTCGGGGCCTGGTTCGCCGGGAAGACGCCGGCCTGGTCCCGGGTATTGGACATCGGCAGTGGTACGGGCCTGTTGATGCTCATGTTGGCGCAAAAACACAAAGGAGAGATCCGCGGTATCGAGCTCGACTTCGATGCATTCCGCC
>DASZYU010000043.1:0-4372 GCA_035545215.1 Puia sp. | reverse complement strand
ATGGTTTTACCTTCATGGCCCCTTCGTCTTCCACGAATGCCATACTCTCGTTCGATCTCGTCACGCAAGGGACTTGCTGGCTGGATATGTTGCAGATGTCTCCCGATCCCTTAATCCGTTATGAGCCAGGGACGGGTGGTTCGGAAATGGTCAGCGTTACGAGCCCGATGGATGATGCTCGCGTGCGCTACGCGTTCGGTAAAATGCCCGATGCGTCGAGCCCGGTCTACCGGAAGCCTTTGGCGGTGAAGAAGGCTGTTACCGTTTACGCCGGGCTTTTCGCCGGCGATTCCCTGGTTGCCGTTGCGCGCGTCTTTGTGCCGGTGAGCCTGGCGCTTGGGAAACCGGTGGTGCTGGCCGCTCCCTATGACCCGAAGTATCCGGCGGCGGGAAATGGAAGTCTTACCGACGGGCTCATGGGCAGCACTGCATTCAGGGACGGAAGGTGGTTGGGTTTCGATGGCCCCGATCTGAATGCGACCATCGATTTGGAAGGACGAACATCGATCAGGTCGGTCACTGCCAGTTTTCTTTGCGATCCGAACAGCGGCATCTTTTTACCGACCGCGGTTGCCGTGTATACGAGTTACGATGGGCAGCATTTCGAGCTTGCGGGCGAAACGCGCGATCATTCGGGTAATCCGCGTGGCGAACCTTTCCTGCAAAAGGTGACGGTCCGGGTAAACCGGACCGCCAGGTATATACGTGTGGTCGCGAAAGCATTCGGGCCGATACCGGAAGGCTACCTGTTCAAGGGATCCATGTCGTGGTTGTTCGCCGACGAGGTGCTGGTCCAATAGTGCGAACAGCTAGGACGTCACGGCGGCTGTCTCGTGGGCCGGCACGATGTTCTGGTTTACGCGGAAGAAGTTCGTCGGATCATATTTCTGTTTGATCGCCACGAGCCGGTCATAATTGCCCCGGTAGCTGGCGCGGATGCGATCCTGTCCTTCGTTCATGATGAAGTTGAGATAAGCGCCGCCCGAAGAATAGGGATGGAGCGCGGTCCAGTATTCCTTGCACCATTCGGTGATCCTGGCTGCGTTGGCGGGGTCGGGATCGACGCCGACGATCACTCCGGCATATTTGGCATCGCGGTACGCCCATGGGGTGGCATCGGGCGCGACCCTTCCGGCGGCACCGCTGATCGGATAGAGGTGCATCTGCGACAGCGGCGTCGGAATCCTATGGCCGAATTCGTAGTGTTGTTCTCTTGCCTCCGCGGGCAGCTCGTTGAAGAAGTCGGCGCGCCAGTACCACTGCAGACCGGGTGGCATCAGACCGTCGAACAATCGTTGCATCACGGGGTAGGGCATAGGCCCCACGTGTTCGAACAATGGCTTCATGGCCCGAATGGGTTTGAAGAGCTCTTCGGCTTTGAGCATATCGCCGGAGTAGCACCAAACGATGCCGCAAAATTGTTTGTGGTGCAGGAACTCCGGGAACGGGGGGCCGGGTATCGTCATCACCGCAATAAACCCGTTCAATTCATCGGGGGCGTTGTGGATGAAGTTATGGTACCACTCCATGATCTCGGGCGTTTGTTCGATGGGCCACAGTGTCGGACCGCCGAACACCTCTTTGACCGGGTGTGCCTGGAAGAGGAAGGAAGTGACGATCCCGAAATTGCCACCGCCGCCGCGGATGGCCCAGAAGAGGTCGGGGTGTTGGTCGGCGTTGGCGATGACAACGGTGCCGTTGGCCAGGACGATCTCCGCCTCCAGCAGATTGTCAATCGTCAGGCCGTATTTCCTGGACAGGTGGCCGACGCCTCCGCCGAGGGTGAGACCGCCGATGCCCGTCGTGGACAGGATGCCTGCGGGGACGGCCAGGCCGAAGGCGTGGGTAGCATGATCGATCTCGCCGAGCGTATTACCGCCGCCGACGCGAACGGTTTGTTTGGCGGGATCGACGAATACGTATTTTATTCCGGAAAGATCGATGACCATGCCGTCGTCGCACAAGCCCAGCCCGCCACCATTGTGTCCGCCGCCCCGGACGGCGACCAGCAAACCATGTTCGCGCCCGAACCTGACGGCGGCGATGACATCGGCTACGTCGGTGCAACGGACGATCATGCCGGGATGTTTGTCGATCATTCCGTTGTATACTTTTCGGGCATCGTCGTACCGTTCGTGGCCAGGCAGGATGATCTCGCCCCTGATTTGCGAAGCGAGGTTGTCGATAGCGGAGCGGTCCAGGTCTCTTACCGTTGGTGTTGGCATAAGAAAGCGTTTTTGCAGTAATAAGTTTTGTGACGGTTCAAAGGTAGGCGCGGGAGGAACCGCCGACTACTACAATTCGTTCAAATGCTGGCAAATTTGATTCATCGCCCGGCCAGCTCGGCGAGATAGTCGGAGGGCGAGCGACCGTATTGTTTCTGAAAGCACTTCGAAAAATAGGAGGGACTGTTGAAGCCTGTCTCGAAAGCTATTTCCGAAACGTTCTTCACTTTTTTGTTCAGGAGGGCGAGGGCCTCGTTGAGGCGGTATTCTTTTATAAACGAGTTGGGGGATTTGCCGGTGAGCGACATCATCTTGCGATAGAGCTGGGATTTGCTGCAGCCCACCGGTTTGCCGAAATCGTCGACCTTGAAATCGAAATTCTTCCACGCCGACTCGGTAAAATCCATCAGGCTCATCAGGAACCGCTGGTCCGTCTCGGTCAGGCAACGGGCCTTTTTCCGGTTGGGTAGCCCCTGGGGCTTTTCGTTGTCGTAGAGCTGTTTGACCTCTGCGGAAAGAATGATGTCGCCTTCGACGATCTTGCACATGCGCTCGGCCATGCGGATGGTGTCTTCGAAAAAAGTCGTTTTGTCGGTCACCGGCTCGCCCGCGTTGAGACCGATCTTTAACGTGGCATGCGGTTCGAAGGTGCTCTTGTCAAAGCGGGATTGGATCTCGAAGGCGGTTTCGACTGCGCTGGACACGGAGGCGAATGAAATGATCAGGCGGTGACTATTTTGTTTCACCGTCCTCCCACCCGAGGAAGCGACGATGCGTTGGACGGTCATGCTGAAATCCTCCCACCGGGTGTTCCGGACGCCGGCGTCTTTGGAGGGAGTCGAAAGCAGATGGACAGTGACCAGCATGATGAACCGGAAAGCGGATTCGTCGATGATGTTCTCTGCGAGGTGAGTGGGTTTTTGGGGATCTTCGATCCGGCCGAGAAAGGATTCTACGAGTGCGGGGTTCACTTCGATGATGCGGCCGGGCACCTGGCCGTGGGCATGTTTGTGCATGGCGGACACGGCTGCCTCGTTGGGAGCTTCGATCAGACAGAAGGCCGTATTGCGCGCGCTGTCGAACCAATAGGTCAATCCCCGGCAACAATACTTGTCCTGGATCTTCAGGTCTTCCTGGTGCATCTGTGCGATTTCTTCTGCCGTCACCTTGACGGTGATATCGTGGCGATCCATATAGATCGGCATACGGTATGGTTTAACTGAGATGGTCCCGGTGTAAGCGATGTTAAAATTAACGAACGTTCCCGAAAAACGGAAGGATTATATTGATTTATCAATCAATACGATACGGGCGGGGCGAGCGGGGCCGGCTATTTCGGCCGGTGGTAGCTCATCTCGTATTCTTTGCCGTCCACCATGCTGGTCCGCAACAGATAGAGTTTGTCGGTCCAGGTGTTGCCGTTGTCATAGCTTTCCTGTTCGACGCGGATCCATCCTTTTGAAGGATTGGCTTTGTCGTTGTCTTTGGTGAGCAGGATCGCGTGGCCGTCGAGCGACCACGAGCCGTCCCCGAAATATGCGTCAGTAACACTGACGGCCTCGCCGGAGGAGATGGAATAGTAGCGTTGGGATGCAGCGGCGCTGGCATACCGGCCGTTGCCCGCGAAGACCCATTTGTCCGCAACGGTGGCCGTTGCGGCGATCCATGCTCCCGAGATGCGCTGTTGGAGCGTTTGAGCGCCTGCCGCCGGCGTCCAGTCTTTGAAATGCAGGCTATAGAAGAAATTCGGCCAGACGTCGGTCAGGTTGAGGCCGAAACAGGAACTGACCAGCGGGTCCCTGGAGATACCCGAAATGACGGCCACGCGGTTGCCGAGCCCGGCGACGAACACGAAACCAAATAGCACCTGGTAGTTGCTGCCCGTAATGCGGATGGCATTTTTGATCACCAGGTAGTCCCATCCCTGGGCGGAGGTTCCGCGGATGATCGAATTGCGCGTCGCAAACTCGCTGTTCGTCGCGGTGTATGCGCTGAAGATCTGCCGGAAGGACTGGACGGCGTCCTGAGCCAGGTTGCCCGACGCTGTTCGCATGGGCCATATTTGCAGCAGGCATCTTTCCCCGGTGTTCGAAACCGGTGCGCTGAGGACGATGCCGTCGGGATAACGCGTGGGGCTCCATCCCGGA
>DASZYU010000042.1:0-17380 GCA_035545215.1 Puia sp. | reverse complement strand
ACCGTGTCGCCGCTGATCAATAGCCCCCCGCAGGTGCTCCGCAGCGCGACATAGGAATAGGCGAAATGACCGCCCGGAACGCAATTGTCCGTTTCAAAGGTGAGCACCACCTGCTGTCCGCGGTACGGCGCCAGATCGAAGGTCACCTCGGTCCATCCCTTCGCCCAGACGTCATACAGATGCTGGGTGCTTCCCGGGCCGCCATTTGGGTTGACATTGGGAGAAGGCCGCTTGCTGGGAAAAAATCCGTTCGCCTCGGCCGCCGCCGAATCCAGCGTCGCCATCCCCCCGCCGCTGTTGGCATTGTTGAAAGTGGGCAGGTAGTAGGAAGGAGAGGCGCATTTGATCACGCTGTCGGAAGTACTCAGCGTCGCGGAGAACAAAGGTTGCTGATTGCTGTTGCGCGCCCCGTTCTCCAGTACCATCGCATAGGCATAGGTCATCGTATAAGGTGTGGTCGAAGGTCCCGGCGGCACGCTGATCCGGTAGCTGACCCCGCGGACATACCCGCCTCCCGTCCCGCCTTGCGAAGCATGTGTGATCGACGTCGACCCCAGCATGATCGTGTTCGAATACTGGTAGCCATTTATCTTCGGGATGGTGGCGAAATTGCCGTAAGGATCGGTTGTATTGACCGAAATGACCCGGATGCCGGCGACCGACGGCAGATTGAATTCCGGGATGCTCGTCGCGCCGATCGTGCCGATCGGCGCGTTTGCCGACGAGTCGTAATGGATCGAGTCGCTGGTAGGGTTGCCCGCGGCATTGTTGCCGGTGTAGGCTTGCCAGTGCGTAAGGGTTCCGAGCGAAAAATTGCTGTTCAGGGGACATACCTGTGTCTGCGCATAGGCGGCATTAAAGATGTACAGCAGACATACAACAGGTAGAAATTTCTTCATGGCTTCTGCAAAATACGCATTTCCGGTCTCGTCTTCTAGCGGTCTCTACTATATGATTACGAGCGAATTCCGCGAAGAGTTGACTAGCGCCGGCAGATTTTTTTCCCCCATGTCGGGAATACCTTCTAATTAATTGGATATCATAAAGGTAAGGGACTTTCAGACGCCGGTTACCATCCCCCGAGACCGTCCTTCAGCGCCTGTTGGTATTTGCGCAGGTGCCAACTGTACAGATAGGGCGCCTTGTGCGCAACTCCCGTGCGTTTTTCATCGAGCGCGCGCAGGATGCCGTAGGAAAAGATCTTGCGCTGGAAATTCCTCCGGTCCAGCGTTCTGCCGAGGATGGCCTCGTATAATTTCTGCAGTTCGGGCAGCGTGAATTTCCGCGGGAGGAGATTGTACCCTATGGGCTGGCGGTTCAATTGCGCGCGCAATGCGCCGAGCGCGGTTTGCAGAATGTGTTCATGGTCGAGGATCAACGGGCCGCGGTCCTCGAGACTGTACCAGTCGCAGGTGTCCGACAGCAGGTCGGGACGCGGCACCACTTTCGAGAATTCGACCAGCGCGTAAAAGCCGACGCTGATAAATCGCTGGGCGAGGAATTTTGCCTTCTCCGCAGAAATGCCCGCGCGCTGCAGGCCCAGGGGCCGCCTCACCGGGTCGCTCCTCGATACGTCGCTAAACACATGAAACTGCTGGAGGAACACATTCTCCAACCCCGTCCTTTCCCGCAGTACCCGGATGGCGGCCTCTTCCAGCGTTTCCTCGTTCATCACGAACCCGCCGGGCAACGCCCTCAGGTCCTCATGTTTCATTTTCAACAGGAGGATCTTCAATTGGCCGGCATGGAAACCGAATACCACGCAATCGAGCGAGATATGCGCCAGGTGGTCCCGCGCGGCGCGTTCCAGCCATTGGTCCAGACTTTCCGGTTGCTGCATCGTCCCAAAATAATCCTTTTTCCTTCATCCCGCGTAATCCCCGCCGATCTCGCGGCACATCTTTTCCATGAAACCGCGCATCCATGCGGCATTGGCTTCGGCGAGCCTCCTTCCCGACGCGGTGTTCATCAATGCCGGCAGCCGGAACAGTTTCACCTGGAAGTGATCCAACGCATACAGCCGGTCATTCGGTTCGCGGTCGCGGGCGAGCGGATCTGCCGCATCGAACAGCCGCGCGTCCATCTGTCCCGCCGTATAAAAACAACGAGCGACGCCGATGGCGCCCAGCGCCTCGAGCCGGTCGGCATCCTGCAGGATCATCGCCTCTGCCGTCCGGGGGGGCACGTTGGCGGAAAAACTGTGTGCATGGATCGCATGCCGGACGCTTTCGATCCTGTCGTTCGGGAAATCAGGCCACCGTTGTTCGAGTAACCGCCCCGCGGCTTCTGCGCTCAGCCGTGACGAGGAAGAACGCCCGGGGTGGTCCTTCGGCAGCGAGACGAGGTCGTGGAAATAGGCGGACGCCAGGAGCACCAGCAGGTCCGGCTTCCCCCCTTCTTCGCCGGCGATGTGTCGCGCGGTCTTCCATACCCGTCGGAAATGTCCCGGATCATGCGATCCGTCGCTGACCCCCTCCCGCCCGTCCCAGTATGCGCGGAACCGGTCTTCCCAGTACGCCAGAAATTGCGATCCGTTGTCCATCTCGGTTGTATTTTTAATATATGTACGAAAGCTGTATCACCTTCCAACACGGGACCTTCAGGCATCATTATCTCTGCCATTACCTGTCCATGGCGACGGCCGCCGATCCGCTTTCGCGCAGCCTGATGAAATTCAAACGCGGCGCCCGGCCCGACGTTGATGCCTGGATCGATTGCGCGCTGACCGCGCTCGCCGCGCTTGCCAAAGATCGCCCGGATCCGGATACCATCCTCGTGCGCGCCCTGGGTCACGGGGAAACCCATGTGTCCGGCCACCGTCCCGTTCCGCTCGACCTGCTCGGGGATTCGCTGGCGAGTCAGTCCGGTTGCCGCTATCTTCCCGGCCTCCTTTCCAAAAGCCGGGGCACGTTGGCCAATAAAGGCCTCTCCCCGCGTGAGCGGGTCGCCCAACTGCTGGACGTCTATTCCGCCGCCCCAATGCATTCACCGCCGGGTCCTGCCACCTCCTTCCTCGTGATCGACGATATCCTCACCACCGGCGCGACGGTCCGTGCTATAACCCTCGCCCTCAGCCGAAGCGCTCCAGGCCTGCCCATCCGCCTCTTCACGCTCGCCCGCGCCTCGCAGGACCCGCTGCCCGGGCCGCCGGAGCCGCTGCAGGGCCGCGTTTTTCGCCTGGACCCCCTATCCGGATGGCAATTATCCGATCCGGCTGACCACTCCAAAGATCCCGCTGGTCCCGGCGCCGCGTTTCCGGACGACAACCCGGGCAGATTCGGACGACCGCCGTACTAATTCGGTTTAGCTAAAATAATCCGCTGCGGGCGCAGCAAAAAACCCGCCCGGGCTGTCCAATACCGGTATGCTCCAATAAATTAAGAGCGTGACTCTTGGGAAAAAAAATTTGTTAAGTAAATTTTAATTTTTTTACCTTAGACCAATAATTTGCTAAACTTTTGCTTTATGACCATTCAACGACTGCTTGCGAAATTGGCAAGCTTTACCTTGCTTTGTGTACTTTTCACACAAGCAGCATTCTCCCAAACCAAAACAGTTTCCGGTACAGTCAGTGACGACAAAGGCGCCCCCATCCAGGGAGCAACCGTGACGGTTAAAGGAACCAAGAATGGTACCTCCACCGGCGCAGATGGCAGATTCAGCATCAGCGTGCCTTCTTCCGCATCCACCCTCGTCATTTCCTCCGTGGGCTTCACTTCGCAGGAAGTGAACATAGCCAATCAAACCACTTTTTCGGTCACCATGACTGCTTCACAGTCGAACCTGAACGAAGTGGTAGTCATCGGTTATGGTACGGCCAAAAAGAAAGACCTGACGGGTTCGGTGACCACCGTAACATCGAAGGAATTCAACAAAGGCGTCATCACTTCTCCCGACCAGTTGATGCAAAACAAGGTGTCGGGTCTGGAGGTCGTCAATAACAGCGGTCAGCCCGGCTCGGCCACCACGGTAAAGATCAGGGGTAACAGTTCCATCCGCGGCACGGGTAACCCCCTCTATGTGATCGATGGCGTACTCCTCGACGGCAGAAATGCCCGCCCTTCGGTCAACCTGGGCATCGGCGGTTTCGGCCAGACCCCCGATGAAAATCCGCTGATCTATATCAACCCCTATGATATCGCCGACATCACTATCCTCAAAGACGCGTCCGCTACGGCCATCTACGGTTCGCGCGGCGCAAACGGCGTGGTGGTGATCACGACCAAAAGGCCCACCAATGGCGGCCCCAAGCTCGAAGTCAATATGTCCGAAGGCTGGAACGTCGGCTACATGAAGAAATTCAACGCGCTCAGCGCCGGAGACTACCGTTCCGCGCTCTCGAAATACAAGCTGGACACGATCACGGTGAACCCGCTCAATCACGGCGCTTCCGTCGACGCCCTGGATGAGATCACCCAGCACAGCACCATCCAGAACTACGGTCTGGCGATGAGCGGCGGAAACGACAACGGCAAATACCGCGCTTCTTTCCTTGCCTCCAAGACGCCCGGTTTCGTCAAATCCAACGAGCTCGACAAATACATCGGCACCTTCTCGGGCGACTATAAGTTTTTCGATCAGCACCTGACCATCGGCTTTAGTTTGATCGCCGCTCATACCAACGAAAATATCGTGCTGGCCTCGAACACCGCCGGTTCGCAGGGCAACCTGATCAGCTCGGCCCTCCAGTGGAACCCGACCCAGGCATTCAAGGATGGCAGCGGCAATTATATCTTCCCGAGCAACGGTTCCGGCAACCCGCTGGCATTTATCGACGGATACAATGACCAGGCAAGGGTGAACACCTTCCTGGGATCCATCTCTGCGGACTATAAGATCCTGAAGAACCTCGACTACAAGTTCCTGTACTCGATCAACCAGAGCTCGGGTACGCGCGGCACCAACGTGGCGGGCTGGGTGCAGGGTATCAGCCCCATCACCGGCGCCGGTCTCGGCATCTCTTCCAATGCCGAGCTGGTATCGCAGGTCACCGACAATACCATCAATTTTCATACGAACCTCACCGATAACCTGACTTTCGAAGCGCTCGCCGGTTACGAATACTGGAAATCCGACTACAACAACAATTCGTTCGGCGCACAGGGTTTCAACTTCAACCTGGTGCAATCGCAGCAGCTGGACATCAAATACACCGATGCTCTCCAGGACGGAAACACCCAATTGCTTCCGACCACTTTCAAGGATATCTCCACCGAGGTACAGTCGTTCTTCGGCAGGGTTAACTTCAACATGTCCGACAAGTACCTGCTGACCGCGACGTTCCGCGCGGACGGTTCGAACAAATTCGGCGTCAACAACAAGTATGGTTATTTCCCGTCGTTCGGCGCCAAATGGGTCCTTTCGAACGAAGAATTCCTGAAGAACAGCACGCTCTTCTCCAACCTCGCCCTGCGCGGCACCTGGGGTCTGACGGGCAGCCAGGACTTCCCCTCCGGTTCGGCCATCGACCAGTTCGAATTCATTTCGTACAATGCCGGACAGCAGATCAACGGTCAGAACCCCAACCTCAAATGGGAACAAACCAAACAGTGGGACCTCGGTCTCGACTTCTCGCTGCTGAACAACAGGCTCTTCGGTACCATCGACTACTACGACAGGAATACGACCAACATCCTGTTCGAAAGCACCCCGATCCAACCGGCTCCGCCAGCCAACCAATGGCAGAACCTGCCCGGTAACCTGATCAACAATGGTCTGGAGTTCTCCATCGGCGCCAACATCGTCAAGACAGAGAACTTCACCTGGGATCTCACTTTCAACGCAGCCTACAATCACAACGTCCTCAAGAATTTCACCCAAACCATCAACACCGGGCAGATCAATGGTCAGGGTGTGTCCGGGACGCTGGGCCAGATCATCACCAACAACTACCCGATCGACGAATTCTATCTGAAGAAGTTCACCGGCTTCGATCAGAACGGCAACCAGCAGATCGCTGCCAGCCCGACCTACGAGGGCGACCCGAACCCCCACTGGCTGTATGGCGGATCGACCACGCTCGGGTACAAACATTGGATGCTTACGATCAATGGCGGCGGCTCGGGCGGTTTCTTCATCTATAACAACACCGCTACTTCCGTTACGAATATTTCCGGTATCGTACAGGGCAGGAACATCGACAAGAACGCTTACAATTCGAAAGAGATGCCGAGCAGCGGCGTTGCAGCTTCGACGCGCTTCCTCGAAAGCGGCAATTTCTTCAAGCTCCGGAACGCTACCCTCAATTACAGCCTGGGTAACATCGGCGCCTATCTGAAGAACGCCAACGTCTTTGTCAGCGGCACCAACCTGTTCGTCCTGACCAAATTCTCCGGTTTCGATCCCGAGGTCAACATCGACAAGAACAACGGCGGCTACCCGTCGCGTTCGATCGAGTACATTCCCTATCCGACCCCCAGAAGCATCACTGTAGGCCTTAATTTCAACCTTTAAACAATATTCAAACAGCATAAGATATGAGAACGTCAAAATATATCACCTACTCCGCCGCCCTGCTGCTTCTGGGATTGAGTGGATGTACGAAACTCCAGGAAAAATACCAGAGTTCCTTTACGGCGCAACAGTTGACGGCGGGTCTCGGCTCAGCCGGCCCGACGCTGCTGCTGGCCGGCGCCTACGCCGACCTGGCCACTCCGTTCGTCGGACAGGACGAAGTCTTCTCGCTGGAAGAGAATACGGCGGACGAATCGCTCGTTCCGACCCGTGGCGGCGACTGGGACGATAACGGCGTCTGGCGCGTGATGCACAACCACACCTGGGACGCGTCGCACTCGCAGATCCTGCAGGTGTTCAACAACCTGAACAAGATCAACTTCGACGCCACCAACGTGCTGGCCTTCTCGCCGAGCACCGAACAGGCCGCCGAAGCCCGGTTCCTTCGCGCCTATGCGCTCTACTACCTGCTGGACCTCTATGGCCAGTACCCCTTCCGTAACCCCGGCGACAACCTGCTGAACGCGCCGAAAGTGTACAGGGGCGATAGCGCAGTCACCTTCCTGATCAGCGAGCTGACCACGATCCTGCCCCAGCTGAGCTCGGGCAACGGATTCAGCAAGGCCAACCCGGACGCCGCCAGGGCGCTCCTGATGCGCCTCTACCTGAACCGCGGCGCTTTCAACAACCGGTCGAAACCCACGTTCGCGGACGCGGATATGCAACAGGTGATCACGCTCGGCAACGCCATCATCAACTCGGGCAAGTATTCCTACATGAGCAATTACTTCGATAACTTCGCCTCGACGAACGGGAATTCCACGGAAGGCATCTTCGCCTATCCCAGCACCTCCGGCGTCAGCGCCAACAATGGCGGCGTCGATGCGCGCTGGATGATGACCTTCCACTACAATGAATACGACGGCCAGGCGCCCAACGCCGGATGGAACGGGTTCTCTACCATCAGCACCTTCTACGACGCATTCTCGGTATCCGGGACCGCCAAGGAAACCGCCGCAGATACTGCGCTGGACACGCGTCTGGGCGGCAGGACCACCTCCAACGTAGCCGATTACGTCAATTCGGGAATACGCCCCGGTTTCCTCATCGGTCAGCAACACGATCAGAACGGCGTAGCGCTCAAGGACAGAAAGGGCAATCCGCTCTCCTTTAACCCTGTCATCGCCAGCAATATGATCGAGACGGGTGGTAATCTCGAGGTCACCGGTATCCGTGTCGCTAAATACGCCCCTGATTTCAGCGATCCTTCTGGTAAATATTACGCCTCCAACCCCGGCAACTGGATGATGCTGATACGCTATCCCGAAGTGGTGCTGATGGTCGCCGAAGCCAAGATGAGGGCCGCAACTCCGGATATTCCGGGTGCGCTCACACTCATCAACGGTCTCCGCACCGCCCGCGGCGCCGCGACGGTCGCTTCGATGCCGCTGGTCAACACGTCCAACGTAGAAGACCCGACCACGCTGCTCGCCGAAAGAGGCCGCGAATTCTACTGGGAGTCGCTCAGGAGGACGGACCTGATCCGCTTTGGCATGTACCTGTCACCCTGGCAATACAAGCCATCGGATGACGCGCATTACCTGGTCTTCCCGGTGCCGGCACAGGCGCTCGCCCTCAACCCGAACCTGCAACAGAATCCCGGATACAATTAACAACGGGGTTTTCAATAGAATCGATAAATTCGCCGAAGGCCATTTCACAATGGCCTTCGGTTTTTTTGTATGAAAGGTATCCTCTCTTGTCGCACAACCATCGTCACCCTGCTTGCCGCTTTCGCCTGCGCTTGTCACCACCGGGAGGCGCCGGCGCTCTTCCAGCTAATGGATAACACCGGCATCGATTTCAACAACCGGGTCGTCGACGGAAAACTGGCCAACAGTTTCCTGTTCCGCAATTTTTACAACGGGGGAGGCGTAGCCATCGGCGATGTGAACAACGACGGTCTCGCGGATGTCCTGCTCACTTCGAACATGGGCAGCAACAAACTCTATCTCAACAAAGGCAATCTCCATTTCGAGGATATCACGGACAAAGCCGGTCTCCGCCAGGACAGCATGTGGAGTACGGGCGCCGTGATGGCCGACGTGGACGGCGACGGCTGGCTCGACATCTATATCTGCAATTCGGGTCACATGAAGGACGGGCATCGCAGGAACCAGCTGTATATCAACAACCGCAACGGCACGTTCACCGAGTCGGCGGCGAAATACGGTCTCGATATTTCCGCTTATACGACGCAGGTATCTTTCTTCGACTACGACGGCGACGGCGACCTCGACTGCTTCATGATCGACAACAGCCCCATCCCCGTCAATACCCTCAACAATGCCAATCGCCGCGACCTCCCGGAAGCCGAATGGCCCGTCGCCCAATTCCTCAAAGGCGGCGGCGACCACCTCTTCCGCAACGACAACGGGCACTTTACGGAAGTGACCAGGGAAGCCGGGATCCATGGCAGCCTCATCAGCTTTGGCCTGGGCGTATCGGTGGGCGACGTCAACGGCGACGGCTGGCCCGACATCTTCGTCTCCAACGATTCGTACGAACGCGACTACCTGTACATCAACCAGGGCAACGGCACGTTCCGGGACGAACTCGAGGAGCGTATCGGTCACACCAGCTTTTCATCCATGGGGGCGGACCTGGCCGATATCAACAACGACGGCTCGCCCGAGATCTTCACCACCGACATGCTCCCGGGTGACGATTTCCGGCTGAAAACGCTCGGCGCCTTCGACAACATCGATCTGTACAACGCCAAGCTCAAGGCAGGCTTCTATCACCAATACATGAAGAACTGTCTGCAACTCAACGACGGCACCGGCCATTTCATGGACGTCGCCAATTACAGCGGCGTGTCGGCGACGGATTGGTCGTGGGGTGCGCTCATTTTCGATATGAACAACGACGGTCTCAACGACCTCTTCGTTTGCAACGGCGTCAACAAGGACGTGACCAATCTCGATTTCATGGATTTCTTCGCCGACGACGTCCTTCAGAAAATGGTCCTCACGGGAAAAAAAGACGAGATCGACGATATCCTGAAAAAGATACCCGTCAATCCCATGCCGCATAAAGCCTTTTGCAACAAAGGCAACCTCAGCTTCGAAGACGCTTCCGCGGCCTGGGGCTTTACCCACCCCTCCTTCGCCAACGGCGCCGCTTACGGCGATCTCGACAACGATGGAGACCTCGACCTCGTCATCAACAACGAGAACGGCCCGGCCTTTGTCTATCAGAACAATTCGCGCCAGGTCAACGGCAACCATTACATCGGTTTCCTGCTCAAAGGAAAAGACAGGAACAGTTTTGCCGTCGGCAGCAAAATACGCGTATTCAGCGGTGGCCGGCTATTCTACCGCGAACTGATTCCCAGCCGCGGCTTTCAGTCATCGATGGATTACCGGCAGGAGATCGGTCTCGGGCGCCAGGCCACCATCGATTCGGTCGTCATCACCTGGCCCGACCGCACCACGTACCGGATGATCCGCCCCGCCGCCGATGAAATGTATTCGGTCGCAGAGCCACCCGCATTGCCGACTTCGCCGCGCCGGGTGCCGCCTGGACCTGTCGTCCCTTCAGCGGGCGAGGCGCCTGGTAAACCGGCAATCGATTCGGCGCGGCTACTGCTGCGGCCCGTCGCCGCTAGTTTCGACCGGCATGTCGAGGACGACAACACCGATTTCTATTATGAGCTCAATCTGCCGAAGATGCTCTCGCGCGAAGGCCCCAAGGCCGCCTCGGGGGATCTCGACGGCGACGGTCTCGCCGACGTCTACATCGGGGGCACGAAGGGTCATCCCGGCCAGGTCTATCTGCAAACACCCGACGGGCGATTCGTCAAAAAGCCCGAGCCGGGCTTCACGCCCTTCAGCGATTTCGAAGACGAAGCCGTCACGCTGTTCGATGCCGACAACGACGGCGACCTCGATCTTTTCGTGGGACCGGGCGGCAACGCTTCCCGGCCCGACAGCCGCGAGATGCAGTTCCGGCTCTATCTCAACGACGGCAAAGGCAATTTCACGATCGACGTCAACGCGTTCCCCAACACGCTGCATGGCGTCAACACCGGCGCCGCAGTCGCTGGGGATTTCAACCGGGATGGATACATGGACCTCTTCATCGGGGGCCGCAGCGTGCCACGCGAATACGGCTCGACGCCTTCCAGCCTGCTGTTCATCAACGACGGTCATGGGCATTTCACCGACATCGCAGCTTCGAAGAACCCCGACATCGCCGGCATCGGCATGGTGACCGCCGCGGCTTACACGGACGTCTTCGGAGACGGCTCGAAAGACCTGGTGATCGCCGGAGAATGGATGTCGCCGCATTTCTTTACGTGGAAGAACGATCGTTTCGAAGAAGTGAAGACCGATCTCTCGAACCGTTTTGGCTGGTGGGAATCGATGGCAGTCGCCGACCTCAACGGCGATGGTCTGCCCGACCTGGTGTTGGGGAACATCGGCGAGAACTTCTATCTCCATCCCGACAGCACGCACCCCGTCAAACTATGGATCAACGATTTCGATCAGAACGGCATCCCCGATAAGATCCTGACCCGGTCGGTCGACGGCAGGGATATGCCGGTCTTCCTTAAACGCGAAATGGAACGGCAACTGCCCAGTCTGAAGAAGCGCAATCTCCGGCACGAACAATATGCCCAAAAATCGATCCGCGACCTGTTGCCCGCCGACCAGCTCGACAGCTCGATGATCCGCCGTTTCGACTTCTGTCCTTCGGTCATCGCCCTCAACCGCGGTCACGGCCGGTTTGACATCCAGCCGCTGCCCGTTATGGTGCAGCTGTCCTCGGTCAATGCGATCCGTTGCATCGACGTCAACGGCGACGGGAAACCCGACCTGGTCATGGGAGGCAACGATTTCGGTTTCCTTCCGCAGTTTGGACGTCTGGACGCGAGCAAAGGTCATGTCCTGCTCGGCGACGGCAAAGGCTCGTTCACCTGGATACCTCCTTCGCGTTCGGGTGTCCGGCTCCCCGGCCAGATCCGCGACATCGAGGTCCTGCCCGGCAAAAAGCCAGATGCGCCGGCCATCCTTTTCCTCCAAAACGACGAATACCCGGTACTCTTCCGCACCCAGCCCCATGACTAAGCTCACCCGCATACCTGGCCGCGACGCCGGCCCTGTAACCGTCAACCACCGGCCGGACCACGCCGTCATTCTCACCCGCCAAGCCGGCCCTGCAACGCCGCACCGCCGGACCCCCGGAGCTTCTGCCATACGCGCGCTCCTGGCAGGCTTCCTGCTTGCAACCGCCGCGGCCTGTCACCGCCCGGCGCCCTCGCCTGCACCGCTCTTCGAGCTAGAAACCAGCACGGGCATCGATTTCAGCAACAATCTCGTGAACAAACCGGACTTCAATATCGTCAACTACCGCAATTTTTACAACGGCGGCGGCGTGGCCACCGGCGACATCAATAACGACGGCCTCCCAGACATCTTCTTCACCTCGAACATGGGCGACAACAAGCTCTACCTCAACAAAGGCAATTGGCAATTCGAGGACATCAGTGAAAAGGCTGGCTTCGCCCGCGGCAAGAAACAATGGAGCACGGGCGTCGTCATGGCGGACGTCAACGGGGACGGCTGGCTCGACATCTATGTCTGCAACGCGGGAAATATGAACAATCCTGCGCTCCGCCGGAACCAGCTTTTTATCAACGATCATCACAACCATTTCATCGATTCGGCCGGCGCCTACGGCCTGGCGGATTCGGGTTATACCACGCAGGCCTCGTTCTTCGATTACGACGGGGACGGCGATCTCGACTGTTTCCTCATCAACAACAGCCCGATGGTCAATACGCTCGACTATGTCAACCAGCGCGAGATGAAAGACATCGACCTGTCTTCGACGGGCAATTCGCAACGGGGCGGCGATCACCTGTTCCGGAACGACAACGGCCATTTCACCGAAGTGACGCGCGAAGCCGGCATCCACGGCAGCCCGATCAGCCTGGGTCTCGGCGTGACGGTCGGCGACGTCGACGGCGACGGCTGGCCCGATGTCTATGTCTCGAACGATTTCTTCGAGAGGGACTACCTCTATATCAACCAGCGCAACGGCACGTTCAAAGATGAATTGCAGGACCGGATGCAGCATATCTCGCTGGCTTCGATGGGCGCGGACATCGGCGATATCAACAACGATGGTTACCCTGATATCTTCACGACCGATATGTTGCCGGATGACGACTACCGGCTCAAGACCACGTTTGCCTTCGAGACCGAAGACGTGTACCGCCTGAAGCAAAAAGCCGGTTTCTACCACCAGTTCTTCCAGAACGCCCTCCAGCTGAACAACGGCAACGGCAAATTCCTCGAGATTGCGGACTACGCCGGCGTCAACGCCACGGATTGGAGCTGGGGAGGGCTTCTCTTCGACATGGACAACGACGGCTACAACGATATCTTCGTCAGCAACGGCATCGCGCAGGACCTGATCAACCAGGATTTCCTGGATTTCTTCGCCAACAACATGGCGCGCGAGATGCAGGCTACCGGCAAAAAGCCCGATCTCAACGCCCTGCTCGAAAAAATACCCTCGCATCCCCTCGTCAACAAGGTCTATCACAACAACGGGGCCCTCTCCTTCTCGGACAGCGCGGGCGGGTGGGGCTTTTCCCAGCCCTCCTTTTCCACCGGCGCCGCATATGCGGACCTCGACGGGGACGGCGACCTCGACCTCGTCGTGAACAACGTCAACCAGCGCGCCTTCGTCTACCGCAACCGCAGCCGCGAACAGAACCATCACCATTACCTGGCCGTCTTGCTGAAAGGGAAAACCAGGAACCTCTTTGCCATCGGCAGCACGATCAGGTTGTACAGAGGCGATACGGTCTATTACCGCGAGGTGATGCCTGCGAGGGGCTTCCAGTCTTCGGTAGATTATCGCCAGTTGATCGGCCTAGGCTGCTCCACCCACGCCGACTCGCTCGTGATCCAATGGCCCGACCGCTCCCGGACGCATATCGACCACCCGGGCATCGACCGGCTGCTCAGGATCGACGAAGACAACCCGCGCTCCGCGGCCCCGGCGACAGCACCAACCGCAGGCTCCGCACGCACGGGTCCTGCAACCGCCGCCGGCCCTGTCCCGGCAACCTCTGCGATACCAGGCCCGGCGACACCGCTGCTCACGCAGGCGCCCTCCGGTTTCGACAAACACGCCGAAGACGACTATATCGACTTCTATACGGAACACAATCTGCCGAAACTACTCTCGCGCGAAGGACCCAGGGCCGCCGTCGGCGACCTCAACGGCGACGGACTCGACGACGTCTATATCGGCGGCACGCAAGGCCATCCAGGGCAGGTATATCTCCAAACTCCCGATGGCCGCTTCGTCAAAAAACCCGAGCCGGGTTTCGGGCCTTTCAGCGATTTCGAAGACGGCGCGGTACTCCTCTTCGACGCCGACAACGACGGCGACCTCGATCTTTTTGTCGGGCCCGGCGGGAATGATGCGGCGCCCGAAAGCCGGCAGATGCAGCTGCGCCTCTACAGGAACGACGGCAAAGGCAATTTCTCGATCGACGTCGATGCCTTTCCCAACACCATCCACGGAGTCAATACCGGTGCGGCCGTCGCGGGAGATTTCAACCACGACGGACATCCCGACCTTTTCGTCGGCGGCCGGAGCATCCCGCACGAATACGGCGCGGCGCCTTCCAGTTTCCTGTTCCTGAACGACGGCCATGGGCATTTCTCCGACGTCGCTCCAACCCGGAACCCGGACATCGCTCACGTGGGCATGGTCACCGCGGCTGTGTATGACCGTGTCACCGGCGACTCGTCCAAACAACTGGTCCTTGCGGGCGATTGGATGGGACCGCACGTCTTTTCCTGGAAGAACGACCGGTTCGAAGCTGTCCCGACAAACCTGGACGGTCTGCACGGATGGTGGACCGCCATCGCGGCCGCCGATCTCGATGGCGACGGCCTTCCCGATCTCATCCTGGGCAACCTGGGTGAGAATTTCTATCTGCACCCGGACAAAGCCCGCCCGGTAAAGCTTTGGGTCGGCGATTTCGACGGCAACGGCATCACCGATAAGATCCTCACGCGCACCATCGACGGCCGGGACATGCCCGTCTTTCTGAAAAAAGACCTCGAGATGCAACTGCCCTCGTTGAAAAAACAACACCTGAATTATGCCGACTATGCCGGCAAGTCCATCCAGGAACTCCTCGGAACACCGGCGCTCGCCGAGGCCCGCGTCGACACGCTCGATTATGCCCCTTCGATCGTCGCGCTCAATAAAGGCGGCGGGCGGTTCGAGGTCCGGCCCCTGCCACCGATGGTCCAGTTGTCCTCGGTCAATGCCATCCAATGCATCGACGTAGACGGCGACGGCCACGCCGACCTCGTGCTCGGCGGCAACGATTATGGATTCCTCCCGATGTTCGGCCGGCTGGACGCCAGTTTCGGTCACCTGCTGCTCGGGGATGGAAAAGGAGGATTCTCCTGGACCGGTCCCGCCCGGTCGGGTTTGGATATCACCGGCCAGGTACGCGACATCGCACGGCTCAGGACAAAAAACCGCGCCTGCTTATTATTTCTCCGGAATGACGATTTTCCCGTTCTTTACCGTTTACCATATGTTTCGTTACACAAAAAATAACATCCTCTTCCTATTTCTCCCGGCCGCGCTTTTCGCGGCCTGTCATGGGTCGGGCAACCATCCCCGGGACCCCGTTTTCAAGGTCCTGGACCATTCGCAAACCAACCTGGACTTCAGCAATACCCTCCACCCCACGCGCGATTTCAACGTGTTCGACTACATGTACTACTACAACGGCGGGGGCATCGGCGCGGGCGATTTCAACAACGACGGGAAGATCGATCTTTTTTTTGCATCCAACCAGGAGAAGAACAAGCTCTATCTGAATGACGGCGGGCTCCGGTTCCACGATGTCACCGACAGCGCGGAGATACCGCAGGACGGAGGCTGGTCCACCGGCGTCTCCGTCGTGGATATCAACAACGACGGTCTGCTGGATATCTATGTCTGTAAGGTCGGCCGCCTCGACGGGCTGCCTGTCTCGCACAACCAGTTGCTCATCTGCCAGGGCATCGGCAAGGATGGCATTCCGCGGTATCGGGATGAAGCAAAGGAGTACGGGCTGGACTTTTCGGGGTTCAGCACACAGGCCGCGTTCTTCGATTATGACGGCGACGGCGACCTGGATATGTACCTCATGAACCATTCGATCCATCAGAATGGCACCTTCGGTCCCCGGCAGGAAAAACTCGCAACCACCAGCCCGCTGACGGGCGACCGGCTATACCGCAACGACGGCAACGGGAAATTCACCGATGTGACGCACGAGGCCGGCATTCACAGTTCTGTCATCGGTTACGGGCTCGGACTGGCCGTTTCGGATATCGATCTCGACGGCTATCCGGACATCTATGTCGGCAACGATTTTCACGAGAACGATTACCTCTACATCAACCGGCACGACGGGACCTTTTCCGACGAGCTCAACGACAAGGTCATGCACACGAGCCAGTACACGATGGGCGTCGACATCGCCGATGCGAACAATGACGGTTTTCCCGAGATCGTGACCATGGACATGCTGCCCTATGACCCCTACATCCTGAAACGCTCCGAGGGCGAAGACACCTGGGACGTTTTCCATCTCAAGATCGGCTATGGCTACAACTACCAGTATACGCGTAACAATTTGCAATACAACCGGCGCAACGGACACTTCAGCGAGATCGGTCTGTATTCCGGCATAGCCGCCACCGACTGGTCCTGGTCCCCCCTTTGGGTCGATTTCGACAACGACGGCCGAAAGGACCTGTTCATTTCGAACGGCATCCCCAAACGGCTGAACGACATCGATTACATCAATTTCATTTCCAACCAGGAGCTCCAGCGGAAGATAGAGGACCGCAGCATGTCCGACAAGGACATCGATATGATCAATAAGTTCCCCGAGATCAAGCTGCCGAGCCGGTTCTTCCGCAACGAAGGCAACATGACCTTCGCCAATATGGGCGACAGCATCGACGGGATCCACCCTACCTATTCCAACGGCGCCGTATATGCGGATCTCGATGGCGACGGGGACCTGGACATCGTCGTCAACAATATCGATGAGCCGGCGCTGATCTACCAGAACCTCGAGTCCGAGAGAACGCACCGCCCCTCGGTGGACATCGCGCTGAAAGGCCCCGACGGAAACAGCAACGCACTCGGCGCCAAAGTCTTTCTCTTCACGAACGGCGAGATCCGCAGCTACGAAAAATACCCGGTCCGCGGCTTTATGTCCAGCGCGGAGACGCCGCTGCACATCGGGCTATACCAGACACCGGCCGACAGCGCGTTCCTCGTATGGCCCGACAACAGCTTCCAGCGGATCACGCTGTCGCCACATACCGGTCCCCTTTTGCTGCGGTATGCCAAAGGGCTCCCGAAGTTCGATTATAGCATCGTCACCGGCCATTGGAAGAACCCGTCGCGGCCGGCCACGGACATTACGCAATCGACCCGGCTCCTGTATCGCCATGTCGAGAACAGCTTTCACGAGTTCGATCGCGAACCGCTGCTGCCGCACATGCTGTCCACCGAAGGACCCGCCACAGCCGTCGGCGATATCAACCACGACGGGCTGGACGATGTGTTCATCGGCGCCGCCAAATGGCAGAAACCTGCTGTCTTCGTCCAGGACAGGGCGGGAAAATTCACCCGGCTTCCCGAACCCGATCTCGACAAGGACAGCACCTACGAGGACGTGGATGCCTGCTGGACCGATGTGAACAATGACGGCGCTCCCGATCTCGTGGTGGCCAGCGGCGGAAACGAATATTTCGGCCAGGAGCCCTGGCGTTCGCCGCGCGTCTATCTCAACGACGGAAAAGGTTCGCTCGCA
>DASZYU010000041.1:0-15142 GCA_035545215.1 Puia sp. | reverse complement strand
TTTATAAAGGCTTGATAGTGTGCCTCGAGCTTGTCGATCAGCGCCTTTGCCTTTTCGCGTTCGCCACCCGCGATGGCGCTGCCGATCTCCACGAGCGCGTTGGTCGTCCCGCTGAGGGCGCTGAGGACGACGATCTTCCGTTCGGTGTCGGCGGTAATAAGCTGGCTGACCTGGCGCATCCTCCCGGGCTTTCCGACAGAGGTACCGCCGAATTTCATGACTTTCATTTCGGTCGATTATTTTTTCGGACTGCAAAGATACGCGTTGGCACCTTAGAAATTTTCGAAAAGGCTGGGAATGTGCAGCTTTTCAGCCAGCTGGCCGAGGTCCGCGGCGACCGAATCGTGGAGCGGGATGCCGTTTGCGCGGCGTTCGACTTCCATTTCGCGTTCCGGATCGCCGGGTATCAGCACCTTTTGCCGACCGGGGACGGGTGTTGCGGCGCGGAAGCGGCGGATCCATTTGTCCATGTGCAGTTTGAAATCTTCCGCCGGACGAAAGGCGTCGATGCGCATGGCTCCGAAGAAATGGCCGATGCCTTTTCCCGGCATGCCGGTAGGCATGGGCACGTAGGCGGGGAAGGGCGGTACCCAGGGCCCATAGTTGGCGCCGCTGAGCACGGCGGAAAAGATATCGACGACGGCGCCGAGGGCGTACCCTTTGTGACTGCCATGGTCGCGGTCGCCTCCCAACGGAAGTAGCGCTCCTCCCGTTTTGAGCGCATGCGCGTCGGTGGTAGGCCGGCCCTCTTTGTCCTGGACCCATCCCAGCGGAGCAGATTCGCTGTTGCGCTGGAGTATCTCGAGTTTGCCGTTCGCTGCCGTAGTGGTGGCGAGATCGGCGACGAAGGGGGGTTCCTCGCCGGCGGGAACGGCTACGCAGATCGGGTTCGTGCCCAATAGGCGTTCGACCGAGAAGGTCGGGGCGACCAGCGCGCTGGCGTTGGTCATGGCAATACCGATCATGTTCTTTTCGACCGCCTTCAGCGCATGATAGCCCGCGATGCCGAAATGATTCGAGTGCTGAACACTGACCCAGCCGGTGCCTGCCTTTTCCGCTTTTTCGATGGCAATGCGCATTGCGTAAGGAGCGACGACGAGACCCAGGCCGCCGTCGCCGTCGACCACCGCGGTGGAGGGCGTTTCATGCACGATGCGGATCGCAGGTTTCGGGTTGGCCCTGCCGGCCTCCTTCAGCCGCACATAACCGATGAGACGGGCGACGCCGTGCGAATCGATGCCGCGCAAATCGGCGCTGAGCAAGGCAGTGGCGGCGGTGAGCGCATCGTGCTGCGGGCAGCCGATGGCACGAAAGACACCGATCGTGAAATTCAGCAAACGTTCATAAGGGACGAGGACAGATGAATTAGTCATGCCTGTTTATTTGAGCCGACGGAGGGGTTTTCGGTTCCTGACGGGCCTTTGGCGTGGCAATGGCGACGTTCTCTGACGGCGGGTCAAAAATTCGATTTTTGGCGGAATGACCCGTTTTACAGCAGGCCGTTCGCGGCAAATTTACGGCCGCAAAGATCGAATAAAACCGGAAAAATGCTTACTTAAGCCGGCAAATCTCTATCTTTGCCGAGCAAGCGGTCACTGAAAAAACTTCACCTAATCATTGTTGGGCTCTGACGTCCGGCCTCCTTTATTGCACCGGGAAGGCTGGCTGAAGTATTTTTTAGTCGTCAAATAAAGCGTTTTTGGTCTTATAGTCAACATTCATCACACGTCAAACTAACATCGTATGAGAAGAACACTCCTTCTACTACTTTGCTGCACGGCCCTATTTGTCGGCCGGAGTGCGGCGCAGAATCAACACAACATTTCGGGAACGGTTACGGATGCAACGGGAATGCCGGTCGCCGGGGCAACCATTACCATCAAAGGCACCAACCGGGCAACGGCTACCGGGAACGACGGCAGTTTCCTGCTTTCGGTGTCGGGAAAAGACAAAGTACTGGTCATCTCCGCTATCAACTTCCTGACCCAGGAGGTCGACATCGCGGGTAAGAGCAGCATCGGCACGGTAACGCTGGTCCGGGGCACCAAGAACCTCGACGAAGTCGTCGTCGTCGCTTACGGCACGCAGAAAAAAACGAACATTACCGGCGCGGTCGCGCAGATCAACGGCAACCAGGTGGCCGATCGGCCGTTGGCATCGGTCGACCAGGCCCTGCAGGGCGCCTCTCCGGGTCTCATGGTCTCGGCGCCGAACGGCATCCCGGGTTCCAACGTGGATGTCCGGATCAGGGGTATCGGTTCGATCAACGCGAGCGCAAGCCCTTTGTGGGTGATCGATGGGGTCGAGGCTGTCAGCGGAGACCTCGCTTCCACATCTACCAGCACCAACGCGCTGAGCGGTCTGAACCCGGACGACATCGAAAGCATCAGCGTGCTGAAGGATGCCGCCGCTACCGCGCTCTATGGCTCGAGGGGTGCTAACGGGGTGATCATCGTCACGACGAAAAAAGGTAAGGCCGGCAAGACGCGCATCAATTTCACAACCGAAGTCGGCAGGAACAGCGTCGCTTTTGCGGGCAAGCACAACCGGCCCCTGACTACCCCGCAATACCACCAGTTGCTGGATATGGCGACCATCAATGGCGGTTATGCTACCGACAATGCCTCGGCCGATGCTTTCATCACCGACCCCAACAACGGTCTCGGTCTGCCGGCGAACTGGACGAACACGAACACCGACTGGCTGCACGAGGTAACGCGTACGGGCAACCAGCAGCAGTATAACCTGAGTCTCAGCGGCGGCAACGACAAAACGCAATATTTTGCGTCCGCCGGCTATTTCGACCAGGACGGTACCACCATCGCGACGAATTTCAAGCGGTATAACGGGAATATCAGCGTGAGCAGTAAGTTGAACGACCGCATCAATTTCAACGCAGGGCTCAACGGCAGCTACAGCTACCAGATCGCTCCCCCGGGAAGCGCGGCGTACGCGAGCCCGGTGTCGGGCGCGTTCTTTCTGCCGCCCTATTATTCGCCCTACAATTCCGACGGCAGTCTGCGGTACAACGATTCGCTGGGCGAATTCCCCGAGGGCGCCCAGTTCAACCCGCTCGCTATCGCCGCCTTCAACCGGTATACCGACGGGCAAACCGAACTCCGGGGTTATGTATCCGGGGAATACCAGATCCTCGACAACCTGAAGTTCAGCAGCAAGTACAGCGGCGAGTTCATCGACGCCAACGAATACCTTTACTGGAACCCGATCTACGGGGACGGTTACCCGCTGGGTTATGGCGTCGCCACGGACCGGAAGGTCTTCGACTGGACCTGGACCAACCAGGTCAATTACCGGGCAAACCTGAACCAGGCGAAGGATTTCTACCTCGACCTGCTGGTCGGCAGCGAAGCCTATAAATTGAACGATTATACGATCCAGGCGCAGGGGCAGAATTTTCCGAGCACCACGCTCCTCACCTACCTGGCATCAGCCGCCGCGCCGGTGACCGCGTTCAACCTGCCGCAAGGGACATCGCTGAATTCGTATTTCTCGCAGGCGGTCTTCAACTACCAGGACCGGTATATCCTGTCGGGCAGCTACCGGCTGGACGGTTCTTCGATCTTCGCGCAGAATCACAAATGGGGGAACTTTTATTCGGTGGGCGCTTCCTGGAACCTCAACGAGGAGAACTTCATGAAGAACCTAGACGCCTTCAACCTGATGAAGCTGCGGGCTTCCTACGGTCAGACAGGAAACGATCTTGGATTTAAGGATTATCCCGCGCTTGCGCTTTATGACTATGGCAGCCCTTATGAAGGCAATGCGGGGAGCGCGCTCAGCCAGGTCGGTAACCCAAACCTCACCTGGGAGCTGAACAAGGCGTTCAACGTTGGTCTGGACTGGGGCATCTGGAAGGACAGGCTGGGCGGCTCGATCGACTATTACAAACGGACGACCTCGAAATTGCTGGTGAATGTTCCGCTGTCCGCCACATCGGGCGTTCCGGCGGCGGCAGGATCAACCTCTTCCACACAGCCGCAAAACGTGGGCAGCATGTACAACCAGGGCATCGAGATCACGCTGACGGGGAAACCCATCCAGACGAGGGATTTCACCTGGACCTCGAGCATCAATTTCTCGCACAACAAGAACCGGGTGACGGAGTTGTACAACCACAGGCCGATCTCTATACAGACCCGTTACAACATCACCGAAGGTCATGACATCCATGAATTCTATACACGGCTTTGGGACGGCGCAAACCCCGCGAACGGCGACCCGCAATGGTTTACGGATGCAACCCGGAAAACCGTGACCAGCACCTCCAACCAGGTGAAGCTTTCGCTGACCGGCAAGGTCGGAACGCCGCAGTATTTCGGCGCCTGGACCAATACGTTCAATTATAAAGGCCTGTCGCTAACCGCGCAGTTGTATTACAATTTTGGCAACTATGTCTATTCGACCTGGGAGAACTACCTGATGAGCGATGGACTCTACCTGCCTTATTTCGGACAGCTGAGCAACGAGCTGACCCAGAGCTGGACGCATGCAGGCCAGGTAACGAACTTCCCGAAACAGGTTTTGGGTGGAAACAAGAACTCGAACGTTCCGTCGACGCGCTACCTGTACAAAGGGAACTACATCCGTCTGCGGAATATCGAGCTGGCCTATTCGCTGCCGAAGACGACCATGGAGAAAGCACGGATCAACAATATCACGATCTATGTGCGGGGTACGAACCTGCTGACCTTTGCCACGGACAAGAACCTGTCCATCGATCCCGAGCTGGGCGCGAGCAGCATCGCCGATTTCCAGGTCTTCACGCCCAAGTCGATCACTGCCGGCGTTAAATTAGGTTTCTAGTCCAAACTCTAAAAAGCAATTATCATGAACAACAGAAAAAATTATATACTATACGCAGGGGTCGGTCTCTTGTTCCTTTCCTCCTGTTCCAAAAATTTCATCAACAAAAGTCCCTACAGCAGCACGACTTTGGCTGTGGCGCTGAGCTCGGTTACGCAGTTGCAAACGGCGCTGAACGGCGCCTATGCCCAGATGCGGAGCGTATCGCTGTATGGCAGGGATATCCCGGTGACCGGCGACCTGCAGGCCGACAATACTTTTGTAGAGGTGGACAATTCGGGCCGGTATCTCAACCAGTTCAAATACACCTTTACGAACGCGGACGGCGTAGTGGGAGACATTTGGAACGCCGCATATATCGGTATACAGGAATGCAACCAGATCATCGACGCGAACGTCACCGGCGCCGACGCCATCAAGGCCCAGGCCTATGCGCTCCGCGGGTTGCTGTATTTCAAGCTCGTCAATACGTATGCGCGGCCTTATACGGATAACCCCAACGGGATGGGCGTACCGTTGATCCTGCATTATCAGCCTTCGCTGCTTCCCAAAAGGGATTCCATCAGCAAAGTATACGCGCAGATCGTCAGCGATCTGAAAATAGCCTTTCAGAACGGGCCGGCCTACAGCAATTCCGGTTTGATCAGCAAATATGCCGCCGAAGCGCTGCTGGCGCGCACCTATCTGTACATGGGCGATAACACGGACGCGAAGACTGCCGCCGTCGACGTCATCAACAACAGCGGGTTCACGCTGGCGCCCAATGCCGGCGCTTATGCCGCCTTCTGGGCGAATCCGGCCAGGAAGAGCGACAAGGTGGAAGTCCTGTACGAGGTGGATGCGGATGCCGTGAACAACAACGGCACCGACGGCATCGATGCCATGTATATGGGTGGTTACACCGATATCTATGCCTCGCAGGACCTGGTCAGCCTTTATAGCGCGACCGATGTCCGGAATGCGGTACTCGTGCCTGGCACCACCAAATCGGGAGCGCCGGCGACGCTCGTCGGGAAATATCCCAACTACACGAGCACGGACAAGGACAATCCCAAGGTGATCCGTCTGGCGGAAGTCTACCTGATCGCTGCGGAAGCCTCGTTGCCGGGTAATGAGGCAGATGCACGCAAGTACCTGAACGAGCTGATGGCCGTCCGCGATCCGGCTTTTCCGGGATACGCCTCGACCGGTGCGCAACTGCTCACTGACATCATCACCGAGAGAAGAAAGGAGCTCGCTTTTGAAGGAGACCGGTATTATGATCTCAACCGGCTGAAAATGGATATCGTCCGGCCGGCAATCAATCCGGGATCGATCAACGGTCCGCTAACCATTCCCTATTCCGACTACCGCCGGGTCTATCCGATCCCCCTGAACGAGGTCCAGGCGAATGCGAATATTGCCAGCGAGCAAAATCCGGGTTATCAATAAGAATCAATCCCCTTTTAAATCGAAAGCCGCCCCGTTGTTGGGGCGGCTTTTTTTATGGTTAAGACAAAAATAATCCCGTTTTGGTATCAGGCGATCATAATTTGGCCAACTGATCGTTATAAAACTTTATCGTTGCAAGAACGTCCGGAACATTGTTATACCAGTTGCCTTCGCGTTCGATCGAGAACATGCCTTTGAAGTGTTGTCTTTTCAACTCCTGAAAGATCGGCGCGAAAGAAATCACACCAGTACCCACGACTTTGTCATTGGCATTCGTGTTCCCCGCGGAATCGATGTCTTTGAGGTGGACGCCGTAGATATGTCCTTCCAGTTTTTTCAGACATTCTACGGGATCGAGACCATTGCGGGCCCAGTGGCCGACGTCGGCGCAGGCCCCGATGTGTTTGTGTCCCTGGACGGCCGCCAGAACGGAGTCGGGGTGCCAATAGGGATCGGGACGCGGGTGATCGTGAATGGCGATATCGATGCCATAAATGCCGGCGAGGCTGTCGATGGCATTCCAGTGCTCTTTGCGCGGTTCGCAGGTGATATAGCTGAGCCCGAAATCCCTGGCCAGGTCAAACCAGCGTTTCCATTCGGCTACGCTGGCGGGGGAGATGACGCCCAGGGCGACGATGTGCATGTCTTTCGATTGGAGCAGCTGTTTGATCTTAGCCTTGCTGGCGTCCGACATATCGATACCGAAGGAATCCTTCATATTGCCGCCGAGCGGCTGACCGGGGATCGCTTCGAGATAGCGGACATGCGCGCTGTCTGCTTTTTCGATGGCCTTGACGAAGGGAAAATAATGAAAGGTCCAGAGTTGGACGCCGATCTTCCAGTCTTTCGTGACATTGGCGGTGTCGGCGGAGGCGGTGGCGGAGTCGGAGGCTGCGGTATTCGCGCGGTCGCCGGAGGTGCCGCATCCGGTCACAACAGCAAGGGCCATCAACGCCGGAAGGCTGAGGGAGAGGAATTTTTTCATGACCTGAATTTAGGTCTTTTTGGTACGCGTACAGCGAATTCTGGATAAAAGCGGTCTTGATAGACAACCCGAAGGATATGCATATCGTTAATTTTGTATATAGTTGATGTCGACATTCTTTCACTCAAAACTAATATGTATGAGAAGATTTCTCCTCTGCCTATGCTTTTTTGCCTTGCTCATCGGTCAGGTGACCGCGCAAAACCATTCGGTTACAGGCATTATAACAGACGGCAATGGCGCCCCGGTCGCCGGGGCGAGCGTCACGCTCAAGGGTTCCACCCGCGGTACCAGCACCAGCACGGACGGGACTTTTTCACTTTCGGTACCGGAGACGGCCAGGACGCTGGTCTTGTCCGCGGTCAATTTCGCCACGATGGAAGTGGACATATCGGGCGGCAGGACGAGCATTGGCACGATCGTGCTTCAGGCGGCCGGCAAGAGTCTGAGCGAGGTGGTCGTCGTAGCGTATGGAACACAGAATAAGACGAATGTCACCGGGTCGGTGGCGACGGTGAACGGAAACGTGGTCTCGGACAAGCCCTTCACATCGGTGGACAAAGCGCTGCAGGGAGTGGTACCCGGCATGCAGGTGTCCTCGACGTCGGGACAACCCGGGTCGGCAACGGATATCGTTATACGAGGTATCGGGTCGATCAACGCGAGCGCCAGCCCATTGTGGGTGATCGACGGCGCCATCGCTACTTCGGGCGACCTGACCAGCAATACGACAACGGCCAACCCGTTGAGCACGCTCAACCCGGACGATATCGAAAGCATATCGGTGCTCAAGGATGCGGTCTCGACCGCGCCATACGGATCGCGCGGCGCCAACGGCGTCATCCTCGTTACGACGAGAAAGGGCCGTGCCGGCAAAACGCATTTTTCGGTCGTGGGCGAGTTCGGCCAGAACAGCAGGGCGTACAATCCCACCAATACCCCGGAGAATTCGTCGCAGCTGAAGACGACGCTGACCCAGGCGCTGACCAACTACGGCATCCCGGCCAACCAGGTGCCGGGCATCATTACCAACGCGTTCGGCTATCCGACCAATTATACGAGCATCAATACCAACTGGTTCGACATTGCCTCGCAGATGGGCGCCCAGTCGCAGGTCTCGGCCAGTCTCACCGGCGGCAACGACAAGACCACGGTGTATGCATCGGGCGGCTATTTCAACCAAAAAGGCATCAGCATCGCATCGGATTTTCAACGTTTTACCGGCGCATTGTCGTTGACGCACCGGGCCAGCGACCGGTTTACACTTACGGCGAATATCAATGCGAGCAATACGGCGCAACATACACCCAGCAACGGCGGCACTTTTGCCAACCCGGTACTCGCCTCTTTTTTCCTGCTGCCCTGGTACACGCCCTACCTGGCGAACGGTAAATTCCGGTATGGCGCCGCGGACACGCTGAACGAGTTTCCGTTGGGCGGAAGCATTTTCAACCCGGTCATTCAGGCGGCCTGGAACAATAACCTCGCGCAGCAAACGGCTATCCGCGGCAGCGTCATGGGCGAGCTCAAACTGCTCGACAACCTGAAGCTCACGTCCCGTCTTTCATCCGAATACCTCGCCGTCCAGGAGGACCAGTACCGGAACCCCTTCTACGGCGACGGGTATGGCAACGGTGGAGACGCTTTCTCGAACTATAACCGGATGTTCGATTACACCTGGTCCAATTTCCTGGACCTGAAACAAAAGGTGAATACGGACGGCGATGAATATTTCGATCTGAAGGGCGGAATAGAAGCTTACGACGCCAAATTTTATACGCTGTCAGGCGGCGGTCACTCGTTTCCGCAAACGCTGGGGTTGAAATACCTGGCCAATACGGCTGTGCCGACGGTAGCTTCGGCAGGACCAAGCGAACAAACCACGTTTTCTTATTTCGGTATCGGCGATTTCAATTTCAAGGACCGCTACATCGTGAGCGCCAGTGTACGCAGGGACGAGTCTTCGGTATTCGGAGCCGAGCACCGGTGGGGAACCTTTTATTCGGTCGGCGGCAGTTGGAACATCAACGAGGAAGCGTTCATGAAGCACCAGAATCTCTTCGATCTGCTGAAGTTGCGCATTTCCTACGGTCAGACCGGGAACACGAACGGTTTCGGTTTGTATACTTCGCTGCCGCAATACGGCTCCTCCAATTACAGCGGTCAGGCGGGTTTGGTTCCGACCAATGTCGGCGACAGTGCGCTGACCTGGGAAAAGAACAAGGCGTTGAACATCGGTCTGGACTTCGCGATCCTCAAGGACAGGATCGACGGTACGATCGAATATTACCACCGGACCACCGCCGATCTGCTGTCGCCGGTACCCTTCTCGTTTACGACCGGTTTTTCCAGCCAAAACGAGAATATCGGTAGCGTCGTGAACAAAGGCATCGAGATCGCGCTGAACGGCAGGCCGGTAGTGACCAGGGATTTTACCTGGGAGATCAATTTCAATATCTCGCACAATACGAACCGTGTGGCCGAGCTGTACCAGGGAAAATCGATCCCGAACGGCAGCTTCCAGATCACCGTGGGGCATGACCTGCAGGAATACTACCTGCAACAGTGGGCGGGCGTCGATCCGCAGACCGGCGCGGCGCAATGGTATACCGACGGGACGCATACGAAGATGACGACCAACTACGACAGTGCCGGCCTGGCACTGAACCATTCGGCTTCTCCGTCGGTGTTTGGCGGTCTGACGAACACGTTCACGTTCAAAGGATTTGTGCTGGATGTCCAATTCGATTATAATTTCGGGAACTATATCTTCGACAACTGGTACAACTACCTGAACAGCGACGGCGCTTATGCCGGCAGCTTTAACCAGATGAATACGCAGCTGAGGGCGTGGCAGAAACCGGGTGACAAAACGGATGTGCCGCAGATCGTATACGGCGACCCGAGCTTTTCGAGCAGCCCGTCCACGCGTTGGTTGTACAAAGGCAATTATATCCGGCTAAGGAACCTGCAATTCGGGTATGACATCAAGCCGGAGGCGCTGAAAAAGACGCACCTGAGCCGGCTGTTCATTTATATCCGCGGAACGAACCTGGCCACCTTCGGGGTGGACAAGGACCTGCCGTATGATCCGGAGGCCGGCGTTGCCAGCCAGGCCAACCTGGAAGTGCTGATCCCGAAGACGTTCGCCGCCGGCGTCAAGGTCGGATTTTAATGTATCCTTCCCGGGCCGGGACCGGCCCGGGGTCAATCATTCGCTTCAAAAAAGAAAAGTATGAACACGAAAAGCAGAACACAACAATTCACCATAGTCCTCTTGCTGGGGGCGGGCCTGGCGCTTGGCTCCTGTTCCAAATCGTTCGTCGACAAATCGTCGGCGTTCAATCTCTCGATGACCGAGGCGTTGAGTACGCCCGAGTTGTTGCAGACCGACCTGAACGGTCTCTATGCCGAATTGCGAAATGTCGATCAGTTCGGCCGCGATTTCCCGGTATTGGGCGATCTGGAAGCCGACAATACCTTCCTCGAAGCGCGAAACACCGGACGTTATGTGTACCAGTTTGCTTACACGGTGCCGGTTACGGACAACGTCACGCAGCCGATGTGGCAGGAATCCTATAATGGCATCCTGGACGCCAACCAGATCATCGATGCGCAGGTGACCGGAGGAACTACGGCGGCTACCAAGGCGCAGGCCTACGCGCTTCGCGCCCTGTTGTATTTCAAGCTGGTGAACATTTTCGCGCAGCCCTATACGTTCGACAGTCTCGGGATGGGTGTGCCGCTGGTGCTGCACTACGACGTCAATGCGACGCCGGGCCGGGCGACGGTCGCACAGGTCTATCGCCAGATTGTCAGCGATCTGCGTACCGCGCTTGTTTCGGCACCGGACTACAGCAGTTCGGTCTTCATCAGCAAGTATGCCATCGAGGGGTTGCTCGCGAAGGCGTACCTGTACATGGGTGACTATGCGGATGCAGCCACCGCGGCGGTCGATGTGATCAACAACAGTCCGTTCACGCTGGTCAGCCCCGGAGCCTACAAAAGTTTCTGGGCGAATCCGAACGTACAGACGAGCGCCATCGAGGTGATGTTCGAGATCGACTGCGATCCGGTGAACAACAACGGTTTCGACGACCTGGGGGGCATTTATCTCAACGGATACCAGGACATCTATTGTTCGCTGGATCTGGCCAACCTGTACAGCGCGACCGATGTCCGGACCGAGGTGCTGATCCCCGGCTACACGAAGGGCGGGGCGCCGGCGTATCTCGTTGGGAAGTTCCCGAATGCGTTGAACACGGATAAGGACAATATCAAGGTGATCCGCCTGGCGGAAGTCTATCTCATCGCAGCCGAAGCCGAGGCGCAGTTGGGTGACAACACGGATGCGCAGAATTATGTGAATGCGGTCGCCGAAACGAGGGACCCGGCTTTCGGCGGGTATTCGGACAACGGCGCACAGCTGATCACGGATATCGTGCAGGAAAGAAGAAAGGAGCTGGCGTTTGAAGGCGACCGAAAATACGATCTGAACCGGTTGGGTTTGCCGATCGACCGGGGGACGAACCAGGGCGCTGCTTCGGGCGACGGGCTGAGCATCCCGTTCCCTTATGAATACAGGGTGGCACCGATCCCGCAGCAGGAGATCCTCCGGAACCCGACGATCAAGAATCAGCAAAATCCCGGGTATTGAGCCCATCGGGTCTGAAAAGAGAAGCCGCGGCGCGCGATGCGCGCCGCGGTATAAAAAACCCCGGCAGCGCCGGGGTTTTGATCTTTTAGAAGGGCAAGTCGTCGATCGGTTCGGTAATGTCACCGGCCGAAGGCACGCGCGACTGGCCGGAAGGAGAAGCATAGCTTTCGTTACCGCCGCCGGAATAGCCGCCGCCGTCAGAGCTCCTGCCGCCAAGGAGTTGCACGCTTTGCACGCGCAGCGTCAACGAGACACCGGTTGTCCCGTCGTTCTTCGGATATGTCCTCACTTCGGGAGTCCCCTCGGCATATACCTGCGTACCTTTCTTGAGGTAAGGAGCGACACCGGTACGATCTGTCCAGTAAGCGCATTCCACCCAAATCGTCTTATCTTTCTGATTGCCCTGGGCGTCGCGGAATTTCTCGGTGTGGGCCACGTTGAAATTGATCACGTTCTTTCCATTCACCGTGTTGGTGACACAATCTTTGCCCAGATTGCCGATTACTTGGAGCTTTATCATAATGGTAAAATTTAAATGTTGCGGGCCTGCGGCCCGCGATGGTAAATGGGGCAATTTACGCCATTTCCGAGGGTCGCAAGGAAAAGTTTTCCTCAAGTTTGGCACCGGAAAAATCGTACATTTGCGGCTTGGCATCGGCGGCCCGGACGGGTTGCCGGCGCAGTAAACAGTTAATTATGAGTCGGAATGGCAAGGTGCTGGTAGCGATGAGCGGCGGTATCGACAGTACCGTAACCGCGCTGATGCTGCACGACCAGGGTTACGAGGTCGTCGGCATCACCATGAAAACATGGGACTATGCCAGCTCGGGTGCGTCGAAAAAGGAGACGGGGTGCTGCAACCTGGACAGTTTCAACGATGCCAGAATGGCTGCGGTGCAGCATGGGTTCGCTCATTTTGTGCTGGACATCCGCGATGAGTTCGGGGATTTCGTGATCGACAATTTCGTGGAAGAATACCTGGCCGGACGGACGCCCAATCCCTGTGTGTTGTGCAATACGCATATCAAATGGCGTGCGTTGCTGCGCAGGGCGGACGCTTTGGACTGCGCCTATATTGCGACCGGGCACTATGGCATCGTGCGTCAGCACAGCAACGGCCGTTACACGGTCGCCAAGGGTGTGGATGAAACGAAGGACCAGAGTTATGTCCTTTGGGGTTTGCAGCAGGATCTGCTGAGCCGTACGCTGCTTCCGCTGGGCCCGTATCGCAAGACGGAGATCCGGCAGCTGGCGCTGGATTATGGCTACCCCGAGCTGGCGAAAAAAAGCGAGAGTTATGAGATCTGTTTTGTTCCTGACAATGATTACCGCGGTTTTCTGAAGCGCCGCGTCGATGGACTGGAAGAGCGTGTCGCGGGAGGAAATTTTGTCGACAAATACGGGAATATCCTGGGCCGGCATAAAGGCTATCCGTTCTACACCGTCGGCCAGCGGAAGGGTTTGGATATCACCTTTGGGAAGCCGGTCTATGTTACGGCGATCCAGCCAGAAACCAATACCGTCGTATTGGGCGACGAGGCCGACCTGGACAGACCGGCGATGGTGGTCGGAAAGGTCAACTGGATGAAATACGAAGCGGCAACCGGGGGGATGGAGGTGACGACGAAGATCCGGTACAAGGACAGGGGCACGCAGAGCCAGCTGTATCCCGAAGCCGACGGCCGGGTCGGGGTGCGCTTTTGGGAGAACGCGAAGGGTATCGCCCCGGGTCAGAGCGCCGTATTTTACGAGGGCGACGAGGTCGTCGGCGGCGGCATCATTCAGCGGCAATAAACACCCGATTAAGACGTTAGAGAGGGATGAATTTCCGGCGGGGTCTCATATCGTTACTAACTGTCGCTTTGGTGCTCGTAACGAGCTGTAAGAAAACCATTAAGTTTACCGATACGCCCAATTATTCGGGTCAGCTGACCGATTTTTTCATGCCGATGAAGGTGGGAAAATTTGCCATTTACCGGCTGGACTCGCTGAATTTCTATTTTTACGGACAACTGGATACCGTAACGGCGTACATCGCCAAGGACTCGGTCGAGGACAGCACCGTCGACGCCGCGGGCAGGCCCACCTGGATAGTGACGCGTTATCTGAGCGACACGCTGGGCGCTACGGGCTGGAACGCCAATATCAGTTACCTGGTTACGCCTTCGACGCAGCGGATCGAGGTATTGGAGGACAATCTCCGGTTCGTCAAGCTGGCCTGGCCGATCAGCCAGGGCTTCAGCTGGCAGGGCAACACCTATCTTCCATATGCGCCTTACCAGGACTTTTTCGATTACAACGACGATGCGCACCTTTCGCTGGACAACTGGAATTATTCTTATCAGCAGGTCGATCAGCCGTTTTCGGCATACGGTCAGCAGTACGACTCGACGCTGACCGTCCAGGAAGCGAACGACTCGATCAATGCATCGATCAGCGATCCCAATTCATTCGGCTCACGCACTTACTGGACCGAGACCTATGCCAAACATGTCGGGCTGGTATACCGGCACACCGAACTATGGGAATATCAGCCTCCGACGCCGGATGGAACGCAAACGGGCTATAAGATCGGGTTCAAGCTGACACAGACGTTGCTCCAACACAATTAATGCGCGAAACGCGCGGCGAAATCAACGCGTGAAACGCGCGGCGAAATCAACGCGCGAAACGCGCGGCGAACAACGTGTCCGCGCGCCGGCGATAGCCTTCGATCGGGCTCGCGCGCTGGCAGTGAAGACCGAGTTCATCGCGGATGAATGCCACCATCTCTTCATTCTCCTTTTTAAAGACGGAACAGGTACTGTAAACGAGCGAGGCGTCCGCGGCGAGGTGCTGCACGATGTTCCGGATGATCTTTTTTTGCAGCTGGCTATACTGGAGGATCTTCTCCGGCCGGAAGAAATAAAGTTGTTCCGGCGTGCGGCTCCAGGTACCGCTGCCCGTGCAGGGTACATCCGCGAGTACGAGGTCGGCACCTGCGGACTGTTTGGGCGGAGGCTGGACGGCGAGATCGATCCGAAAGGCCTGGTATTTTTCGATACCCGCGGCGCGGAAGCGGACGCGGAGGTTATGCAGGATGGACTCGCGGATATCCGAGACGGTTAGCGACATCCCCGGATAGAGGTCGTGGGCGAGGATGGATTTCCCACCGCTGGCCGCACATGTATCCCAGAAATGTGCGGGCGCCTTACTTACTGGTAAGTAAGTTGGAGCGGCGGGTCCGGCCTGGCCGGCGGGGGGTT
>DASZYU010000040.1:0-5343 GCA_035545215.1 Puia sp. | reverse complement strand
TAGCGGCTGAACCATTGCCCCAGGCTGCTTTCCAACCCCGGGTACACCGAAAAGGCAAACGCCAGCGGACCCAGGATGGCCAGGATGATCATAAAAAACGTCCTTACCGTATTGATCGACAACGCCGCCGCCTCATACAGCATTTGCAGCACTTCCGAAAGCCACACCTTCACCGAACTCCTCACGCTGTACGCCGCCTTAGCCATCTCGAACTTCACGCGGTTGCTCACCCCGGACAGGAAACCCGAGTCCGCTTCACCGCTGAGCGCCTCCCATTTCTCCAGACTGCCGCCGCCGTCCGTATTGACGAACATCTGCCAGTCGCTGGATTGTTGCAAGGCCTGTTGGCGCTGTTGCAGCAGCGTCGCGACGCCCTGGTTGGCATCGTTGACGATCGCCGCCGTCCCGGTGACCGTGGGCTGCATGACCCCGTTGATCAGCGCGATCACATAGGGGAACAGCGTGATGGCGATCCCGATCGCGATAGGCCGGTACAACGGTTCGATCTCCACCGGCTCCGCCTTCGACAGCCGCATCCAGATATGACTGCCGACATACCACAGCGTGCCAAAACCCGCAATGGCGCTGCTGATCCCGATGAGCTCGCTGCAGTGAACGATCATAGCGCTGTATACCTGGTCGAGCACCACCTGCAGACCGCCGATATCAATTAGATATGCCATAAAAAGCTTTTAAGGTGTGGATGTCATTTGCTTCCTTGTTCCTTCGGACTGTCTCGATAGCGACTTCGTTATCCAGCCGCTCCAGCAAGCCCAGCTCGTCCTTGACCTCCGCGTCTATCCGGTCCATCGCCTGCAACCTCTGGGCGTCCGACATCCGCAGCTCGTTATCCGTCGTGATCATCGTCAGCTCTTCGATAGCCTGCGTGCTCTGCTGCAGGATGTTCGAAAACACACCGCTGAGATAACTCAGTTCAGCCGGACTGAATATCGCGCTACCCGCAACGCGCGCCATCCCCGCTTTGTATTCCTGCACCACCCGATATTCGGTGTTGATGATTGCTTCGAGCCGGGGGTCGCCGCGAACCGCAGGCGACAACAGCCACATCGCGTCGAGAAAAGCCTGGTGCAAGGTGAAATTGTCACGGGCGATATCACGAATGCGTGTGTAGCCCTGCTGCAGCGTTTGATAGCCCTGGTACATGTCCTGCAGCGTAGCCTTCAGCGAGCTCAGCTTTTCCCCGTCCAGCACCAGTTGTTCGGCCAGATCGGCTATCGATTGCGGCCTGCCCGCGAGTGCCGGCAGGATTATCGTCATGGATAAGATTAGTTTCAGCATATAAATTTTTGTTTACAGTGTACAAACTCTGGAAATACTGGGTATGCAGCTCATATTCTGACTCGCGGATATCGCCGATGGTCTTCAAACCGCCGGTCGCCACCTGGTACCCTTGCCGGATGCTAAGTTCCAGGTCATGCAAGGCAGCCAATTGTTCGATACCCGCCGCAACAGATTGGGCATGCGCGCCCCCGCAGACCGCGCCGCAGAGCACGCCGATCAGTAACAGACATTTCATATTTCAAGATTTTTTAAGGGATGCCGTACAAGAGTTTGATGGCTTGAATATCGTTTTCGTCTTTAGCGCGCCGCAGGCTCAGCAACGTGTTCTGCTGGGTATACTGCCGGAGATCGGCATAGTTGCGATCGATCCCTGCGCCAGTATCGTCGATGATCCGCAGCCGCGCGGCATCATCCATCTGGGTCACAAAGTCATTGATCACCAGCGACAGCTGCCCCGTGTTCCGGATGCTCTCATCCAGGATGCCGCCATACACCTTCAGGATATGCGAAACCTCCTCCGGGCTGAAATGCGTGTCCTGGCGAACCGCGGCTGTCGCCCGCTGATAGTCCCGCACCAACTGCCCCTGACGCGAGATCAGCGCGGTCACCTTTGAGTAGGACGACACCGCCGTCTTCACCTGCCACAACTCGGTATAGTATTCACTGTACAGGTCTTCTTGCTGCTGTACCCATCCGGAAATGTCATCGAGCAGCCCGCCGGTCATCGAATTCTCCAGGTCCTTTTCGGCATTTTGCAGATAGAGCGTCTGCGTCTGCAATTCCTGGATTTTTAAGTCGGCCTGCTCCAGTGCCTCTTTCACCACATCTTCAATGATGTCGATGATCTGCGCCGAGGCCCTCCCATTGGGCAACACCATAAATACAGCCGCCAGTACCCCCGCCATCAGCAACTGTGTCGCCCCGGACCGGATATCCGCCGCCAACGCCAGGATACCCTTCATCAACCCCTTGTGTCGCCGGGCATATTCATTCACCTTTACCCGTTCCTTCTCCTCGGTGGTATAGGCAAGATGCTCTTCGAGCGACACCTCCACCCGGTACACCCGCGAGTGATTCGTCCCCAGCGAAATAAACACCTCCTTGTACCGATATGCCGGATCATTGGCCCTGTTGAGCGACAGGATCATCGCCTTGTCCTGTTCCGTCAGCCCCAGTACCTCCTGGATTTGATCAAACCGGTTAGCGAATTTGCTTTGATCCAGCAGGATCTTGCAATCGGCATTGTTGATGATCGAATTCTTCACGATCGGGTTGCCGGTGATATCATCGAGGTCTTGCGTAACGACGATCGCCTCTCCAAAGAATTTCCGGACGGTCTTGAACAGGTATTTGATATACTCGCTCATGCCCTCCTTGGCGATAGCCTTCCATGCTTCCTCGAGGATGATCACCTTTCGGATGCCGTGGAGTTTCCGCATCTTGCTGACGAAAAGCTCCATGATCACGATGGTGACGACAGGGAAAAGGATCGGGTGGTCCTTGATGGCGTCCAGCTCGAAAACAATAAAGGGTTCCTGGAGCAGGTTCATTTGTTCCCGCGCATTCAGCAGCCAGTCATATTCGCCGCCGCAGTAATACGGCCGGAGCACATAAAGGAAATTTTTCAAATCGAAATCCTTTTCCCGCACACCCTCCCGCTCAAGCCGTCGCGCATAGTCGTCCATCAGCCACTCGTACAGGGTATCCATACAGGGGAAGATGTCCGGTTTCCCAGCCAGCCAACCATACCACGCCTCCAGCAGATTGGACAGCGCGACATATTCGCTGCGGATCAGCGGTTCGTTCCCCATTTTCCAGAGCACGATGAGCAGCGCCTTGAGACTCTCCTTTTTTTCCGTGTCCAGCAGCTCGCCTTCCCCGAGAAGGAAGGGGTTGAACTGCATCTTCTGATCTTCCGCGAACGCGAAATACCGGCCCTTCATTAGCGAACACAAGGTCTTATAGCTGCCGCCGATATCGAGCAAAAGGACATGCGCCCGCGTTTCCAGATAACAGCGGACGAGATGGTTCATCAGATACGACTTGCCGCTTCCGCTCGGCGCCTCGACAAACTTATTCCGGTTATTGATCAGACCCTTCTTCAGCGGTTCGTCCGAAATGTCCACGTGCAGCGGGACACCCGTCGCCCGGTCCCCCAGCCGGATGCCGAAGGGACCGGAGGCGCTGCGACCATTCGATTCCCCGATGACAAAGCAAGCCGCTTGCGCCGCAAACGTCAGAAAGGTCTCGCTGATCATCAGACTTCCCGCGTTACCCGGCATACCCGCCAGCACGACCCGGCCCGCCCCGACGGTCTCTAAATGTGGCGTGGCGCCCGTCTTACCGATAGCCACTACCAGCTTGCTTTGCAGGGAGGACAATTCCGCTTTCTCTTCGGTCCAGGCGATCAGGCTGACATGCATCCGTAACAATTGCTGTTCGCCCTTCGCCGCCTCTTCCTGCAACGCCGCAATGTCCTTTTCGGATATGGCATTTTCCGGGTCCACCTTCGCCAGACTATGCATCCGCCGGCGCCTCGTCTCCAACCTCTTCAATGTGGCGGCCGGTTCGACCAGGACAAGGTATAGATTGCAGATATGTTCGGCATCGATCATCGATCCGAACCACGCCCCAGTTCCAAGGGGAAACAGCGTTCGTTCGGTGCTATACCGGTCGTACCGGGTGAACGGGCTGCATTCCGCTGGCAAAAAATCGGCGTCGCAGATCGTATACACCGCCACATGCTTGTTGCCCACACGATAATCGGGTCCCACCTCCAGATCCGCGGTCTGCGGCGGCGCGTCGGGCGATTGCAGCAAAGCGTACTGCTCGCAAAGACCTGTTTCGTCTACCGTGCCGGTATATTCCGATGGCTCCAGCACGCGGCAGCGGATATCGGAATTTTCCTCGAGGATACGGGCAAACAACAGACAGTCCTGTTTCAGCTTTTTCGTCTTTTCGAGATCGAGCGCCTGCCGCGGTACGAGTCTGCGCCGGAATAGCGCAGAGCCTCCGCCGACTGGCGGCCGTCTGCTCCCACAGGTAAGCGTAATGAAGAGATAGCTCCGGTGTTCCAGGTAGGGCCGCTCATGAAAGTGCCGGGAGCTGGCTAAAGCCAGAGAGCCTTTTGATTCCCCGTCGGCGACCGGCGTATCCACATAGGCCCGATGATAGCGGTCCTGTACGTGGACAATGTAATCCGGCCCCAGGGCTTTCAGGGCCTTCGTGTATGCGTTTACATCGGCATCGCATTGTTCAGCGGATGAGCTCAGCGACTCGCGGAGATTTCGTTGGAAACCGATGGTCAGGTCTCCGTATTCATTGATGAGGATATGTTCGAAGAACTCCATCTTCGGCAGTGACCCGCTTTCTTTCCTGGACATAGTTCTTTTGATTTAAAGGAGTAAAAAATTGCCGCCGGCTGCTGACGCGTATTGTCCGGCCTTTCCCCGTTCCTTTTCGAACACCCGCCGACCCATGACCGCGGCTGAGTCCGGCGACCCTGGCGAGTCCCAGCCACCCGGCGCCGAACATGGTTGCAATACATATCCAGGGCGACACGCCCGAGACATAGAGGAGGACGAAAACCAGGACATCGGTGATCAGCGTCAGCCCGGCGATTAGGATAAAGGGACCCTTAAAGCCCTTGAATACCACGGGCCGGCCGGCTGCCCGGTGGATCGGGTAGACTCGCCTGTTCATGTTGGTGGCTGTTAAAGCCCGAAGAAGCTTCGGATGACGGTACTTACGATCACGACGAAGACCATGCTGCCGAACCAGCCCGCCGCCGCTCGATAGGCCTGGTCCTGGTGGCCCTGGTTCCATTCGCGGTAGACGCGGACCGCGCCGATGAGCCCCAGTACGCCCGCGACGGCGTACAACAGGTCGGTTGCCGACGTGTAGTACCCCCGGATCATGGTATTGGCTTGTTCGATGCCTACGTTGCCGTCCTGGGCGCGCCCGGCCCCATAAACGGTTAACGCCAACGCCAATAGCGTCGCCTTTTTGTGCCGTTTTAAAAATGACAGATACAGCATATAA
>DASZYU010000039.1:0-14396 GCA_035545215.1 Puia sp. | reverse complement strand
ATAAGCGGTTGCTCTCAAAAAAAGCAAATATGGACATCTCGTACATCATAAACGAACTCGGGGAAGAGAGACAGCCAGGGACCGCCGGAGGCGGTCCGGCCGACGGCCAATCATAAGCGGTTGCTCTCAAAAAAAGCAAATATGGACATCTCGTACATCATAAACGAACTCGGGGAAGACAGGGAGCAATACTTTAACGCCGTCGCTCCACCCATCATACAGACCAGTAATTTCAGGGTCAATACCGTGGACGAGCTGAAGGCGCGGTTCGAAGACGAATACAGTGGTTATCTCTACAGCCGGGGGCTGAACCCCACGGTCGAGATCCTGCGCAAAAAGCTGGCCGCGCTCGACGGAGCGGAAGACGCCCTCGTGTTCAACAGCGGCGCCTCGGCGATCTTTGCCGGGGTGCTCGCCAATGTGAAAGCAGGCGACCACATCGTATCGGTCGACAAGCCCTATACCTGGGCGCAACGGATGTTCGACGTCATCCTCCCGCGTTTCGGGGTCGCCACCACCTATATCGACGGCACGCGGATCGAGCATTTCGAACGGGCGGTCCTTCCCAATACGACGCTGATCTACCTGGAGTCGCCCAATTCATGGGACTTCAGGCTGCAGGATCTCAAGGCGGTATCCGAGCTGGCGCGGGCGGAAAACATTGTCACGATGGTCGACAACAGCTATTGCACGCCATTGTATCAGCGGCCCATCGACCTGGGCATCGATATCGCCATGCAGACAGCGACCAAGTATATCGGCGGTCACAGCGACACGGTCGGCGGAGTCTTGTCCGGCACCGGGGAAATGATGAGAAAGATCTTTAACAGCGAATTCCTCAACGCCGGCAATGGCATAATGCCCTTCAACGCCTGGCTCCTGATCCGGGGACTGCGGACCTTGCCTGCCCGTCTCGAACAGATCTCCCGGACGACCCGCAAAGTGGCGGATTTCCTGAAACGTCATCCCCGCGTGGAGGCGATACTTTTCCCATTCGATGAAAGCTTCCCGCAGTACCAGCTGGCCAGGCAGCAGATGTCCGGCGCCTGCGGTCTTCTCAGCTTGTATGTCCACGCGGACTCGCGCGCGCAGATCGTGACCTTTTGCGAAAGCCTGAAACATATTATGATGGCGGTCAGCTGGGGCGGTCATGAATCGCTGATCCTGCCCAAATGCGCGTCGCTCTCCGACGACGAATTCGACCCGGGGAACAAAGAACACCGGATGCTCCGGCTCTATACCGGGCTGGAAGACCCCGACTATCTCATCCGCGACCTTGAACAGGCCTTCCTCGTTGCGTGGTAAAGCCCGCACAGGGGCGAAAAAGCGTTAAATTTTCCGAAGCGCTTTTTCAGCTGAATATTCCTTTAAATTTGTCCCATATGGGTAAACAGAAACCTCTATTGCTCCTATTCCTAACACCATTTTTGCTGATCCGTCCCGGGTATGCGCAGGACAAATGGGATTTGAAAAGATGCGTGGACTATGCCATCGCCAACAGTATCACCGTCAAACAGGCGGACGTGCAGGCGCGCGGTTATAAGCTGACCCTCGATCGCAGCAGGCTCTCCCAATTGCCGACGGTGAATGGGTCCTTTGGCGGCAGCGTCAATTCCGGGCATACCCAGAACCCGACCAATTACCAGTTGAATACGGTCACCTCTTATTACAGCAATATCGGCGTGCAGGCCGGCGTGACAGTCTTCAATTTCTCGAGCCTGCGGAACGTCATCGAGGCGAACCGTCTGGCCTGGGAGGCATCTCTGGCCGGCTCCGACAGGACAAAGAACGACCTTACGCTCAGCGTTGCTACCGCCTATCTTCAGGTGCTGCTCGCCATCCAGGCGACCGAAACGGCGCGTTTGCAGCTGCAACTTTCGCAGTCCAATCTGCAACTCACCCGAAAACAGGTGGATGCGGGCACCCTCCCCGAACTGAATGCGGCCGAGTTGGAGGCGCAGGTGGCCCAGGACAGCTCCAACTATATCAACAGCAAGGGGGCCATCGAACAGGACGTCCTTTCGCTCAAGGCCTATATGGGGATGGATGCCGCAGCCCCCTTCGAGGTGGCGGCGCCCCCGGTCGAGGCGATTCCGGTGGAGAGCATCGAGGAGCTCCAGCCGGAGATCGTCTATGCGCTGGCGTTGGGACATCAGCCCTTGCAGCGGATGGATTCCCTGGTGATCGCTGCCGCCCGCCGCAATTTGCGTTCGCTGAGCGCAGCGCGTTATCCCACACTCGGGCTGGGAGGCGGCCTGAGTTCGACCTATTTCAAATCCAGCGTACTTCCGGCAGACAAATACTTTACCCAGCTGAACAACAATTTTGCGCAATCCCTTGGCATCAATATCAATATCCCGATCCTGAACGGCGGCGCGCTGCGGACGAACTACGAGCAGGGCAAGCTGACGCTGTTGAACGATCAGTTGCAGCGCGACCAGGATAACCTCGTCCTGAAGGAGAACATCTTCCTGGCTTATACCGCGGCAATGACCGCGCTCCAAAAGTTCGAGGCCAACAAGATCAGCCTGGCTGCCGCGCAAAAGAGCTATGATTTCGCCCAAAAAAGATATTCGGTCGGCATGTTGAATACCATCGACCTGCTGACGAATCAGAACAATTTATTCACTCAGCAGATCAACCTGCTCACCTCGCATTTCGACTACGTCTTCAAGATGAAAGTGCTCGAATATTACAAGGGGCTGGGCGTCAAACTAACCAAAGAATAATACCGACATGAATAAGCAAATCCTTCGTATTCTGATAGTAGTGATCTTGCTGGTGGTGGTGCTCGTCGTGCTCTCCAAATCCGGTGTGCTTGGGAAAGATGAAGGCACGCGTGTATCCGCCGAAAAGGTGATCCGGCGCAACATTACGGAGATCGTCACGGCCAGCGGCAAGATCTATCCGGAAAAAGAAGTGAAGATCAGTCCCGATATCTCCGGCGAAGTCGTCGAGCTGAAGGTCACCCAGGAAGGCGATAGCGTGCACAAGGGCCAGGAGCTCGCCAAGATCTATGCGGACATCTATACCAACCAGCGCGATCAGGCGGCGGCCCAGATGGGTCAGCAGGAGGCGCTGGTCTCGAACATACAGGCGCAGCTGCCCGGGCTCAAAGCCGCAATGGACGCCGCAAAGCGAACCTATGACCGCGAAAAGCAACTGGTGGAAGCAAAGGTGGTTAGCCAATCCGAGTTCGATAATGCCGAAAGCGCCTACAAATCGGCAGTGGCCAATTACCAGGCGGCCGTCCAGACGATCAAGGGCAACGAGGCCGGCGTGGCCAGCGCCCGCGCCAATCTCGACATTGCCGCGAAGAACCTGAGCCGCACGACGGTCGTTTCCCCGATCGACGGGGTCGTTTCGCTGCTGAGCATAAAAAAAGGCGAACGGGTGGTCGGCAACTCGATGATGGCGGGCACCGAAATGATGCGCGTGGCCGATATGAGCAGGATCGAGGCGATCGTGGATGTAGGCGAGAACGACATCCCGAAAGTACAGCTGGGCGATTCGGCGATCATCACCGTGGATGCATATAACACCCGAAAATTCCGCGGCGTGGTCACCCAGATCGCCAGCAGCGTCAGCACCGCTTCGGGTACCTCGACCACTACGATATCGACCAACGACGTCACCAATTATAAGGTCCATATCCGGTTGTCGCCGGAATCCTACAAGGATCTCATCGATCCCGCTCATCCGAGACATTTTCCTTTCCGCCCCGGGATGAGCGCCAGCGCGGACATCCAGACCCGGACGCACGAGAACGTACTTGCGGTACCGATCAATTCAGTGGGAGTACGCGAAAAAAATACCGACAACGCCGTGGTGGCCAATACCGACGACGCCTCCGGCGATGCCAAGCCGGACGTCCAGAACGTCGGCAACGGGGATCTCGACGAGGTCGTTTTCCTGGTACAGCCCGGGGATACTGTTCGGAAGGTGAAAGTGCATACGGATATCCAGGACATCAATTACATCGAAGTAAAAGACGGTCTCAAAGAAGGCGATTCGGTGGTGACCGGACCCTATAGCGTCATCAGCAAAACGATGAAAAGCGGCATGAGGATTAAAGTGGTGCCGAAAGACAAGCTATTTGCAGTAAAGAAAAACTAAGACCGAATGCGATTTGGCGTGATAGGCAGCGGCAGCTGGGCGACGGCGTTAGCGAAGATACTGACGGACAATGGACAGAAGGTGAACTGGTGGATAAGGAATGCATCGGCCATCCGGCACATCGAAACGCGGCATCACAATCCCACGTATCTCACCTCCGTCTATTTCGATACATCGTTGCTATCGCTCAGCGACTCCGTGAAGACGACCGTCGCTTCCTCGGACTGCGTAGTAATGGCCGTTCCCTCCGCGTATGCCGCAGAGACCCTGGCGCAGTTGGAGAAAAAAGCGTTGCACGGCAAAAAGGTCCTGTCTGCCATTAAGGGCATCCTCCCCGAACAAAACCTGCTCCTCAACGACTACCTGGTCCGGGAATTTGGTTTCCTTCCGGCAGATTATTTTACCGTCATGGGCCCATGTCATGCGGAAGAAGTGGCGGCGGAGAAATTGTCCTATCTCACGTTTTCGGGGCAGGATGAAACCGCTACCCGCGAGGTGGCCGCCTATTTTGCAACGGAATACCTGAACACCGTGATCAACGAGGACGTCTACGGCGTCCAATATGCGGCTATCCTCAAGAACATCTATGCGCTTGGAGCCGGCATCGCGCATGGACTGGAATATGGCGATAATTTCCTCAGCGTGCTGATCGCCAATTGCGCGGACGAAATGGCGGGTTTTTTGCAAAAGGTCGGCATCCGTCATATCGAGGTAGGCGTCCACGAGGGGCGTCGCGATCCGGTCTCTCACCGCAGAAGGGCCAATTATGCAGCTTCGGTCTACCTGGGCGACCTGCTGGTCACCTGTTATTCATTGTATAGCCGCAATCGGACCTTCGGCAACATGATCGGCAAAGGCTACTCTGTCAAGGCAGCCCAACTGGAACTGAATATGGTCGCCGAGGGGTACAACGCCAGCAAATGTATCTACTTGATTAACAAAGATATAGGTGCCGATATGCCCATCGCAGGTATGATCTACCGTATCTTGTGGGAAAATGTGAAGGCCGGTAGTGGATTTAAACAGATCGAGCCGTACCTTGTGTAAAACCCGGTGCCCACCGGCCGGCAACTAAAATTTGTCACTATGCCTCTTTCTTTCCAGGGTTTCGGTGCAATGGCTATCCTTGCAATGGTGCTGATCCTGTCGGCCGCACAGGGCATAGAATATCTCAAAACGCGCAGAAGGCACCATTGATCCTCAGTCGAAGAACAGATCGGCGGCGATGCCGTCCGCCAGCAGTTTGCCCTCATTTGTCAGTTGCAGCACGTCCGCGGAAGTCCTGATCTTCCCCGTGGTCATATAGCGTTCGGCGCGACGCCATAGCTGCTCGGCCGGCCCGGGACCGAACCGCTGGGCAATTGCCCGGTAACTGCTCCCTTCGACGGTCCTCAGCGAGATCATGATGTACTCGTTCAGTTGTTGCACCGGCGTCAGTTCCTCGCGTTCGGCAACCGCAGTTCCCCGGCCATCGATAATCGCCGCAATATATGCGGCGTTATTGGCTACGTTCCATTGCCTGGACCGCCCGTTGAAGGAATGCGCGGATGGGCCGAGGCCAAGATAGGAGCATCCCTGCCAGTAGGAGGCATTGTGTCTGCTGCGGTGGCCTGGCAGGGCGAAATTGGATATTTCATACTGCTCATAACGCGCCGCGGCCGCCCAGTCCATGAGGAGCAGGAATTGTCTGGCCTGGTCGCCCGGATCGACGTCGTGCACCTGATTGGTCCGGATCAGGTGGTCCAGGGCTGTCCGCGGTTCCACGGTCAGCGCATAACAGGAAAGGTGCGGTATTCCGAGCGAGAGAGCCTGATCGACGTTCTGTTTCCAGTGGCTGTCGGGAAGCGTGGGGCCTCCGTAGATCAGATCGATCGACAGGTTTTGGAAGCCTGCCCGCTGCGCCAGGCCGATACAGTCGAGCGCCTGCCGGGCATCGTGTGCCCGGTTCATCCAGCGCAGGTCAGCCTCGAAAAAGGATTGGACGCCGATGCTTAGCCGGTTAATGCCTGAGCGCTTCCAGGCCGCCAACCGGTCGGGGGTAATATCATCGGGATTGGCCTCCAGGGTGATCTCCGCCTGCGACTCCAGCTGAAAAAGAACGCTCAACCGGCGGACGATGGTGTCCAGCTGATCCGGCTCGAGCAGGGAAGGCGTGCCGCCGCCAAAATAGATCGTCGACACGGATTCGCCCGCGATATAATCCGTCCTCGCCTCCATTTCTTTCAATAAAGCAGGGATAAAATCGTTTTTTCCCTTCATGGACGTGGAAAAATGGAAATTGCAGTAATGACAGGCCTGCCTGCAAAACGGAATATGAAGATAAATGCCTGCCATCCGGCAAAGTTACAGCGATCGACGCTGTCTGCAAACCCCGTCCGACCCGGTTGCGCTGCGGCGGCCGGACGCCTGGCGGCGATAGCGATCCTCTTGCTGGCCTCACTTGGGAGCCGGGCCCAATATATACTGCATATACTGCCGGTCGACAGGGACCCGGCCTTTTTCTATAAGGAGCTGCGCCTGGACACCAGTTTCAGGAACCAGGAAACGTGCACGGAATATGTTTACAATCTGATCCCCGCGTTGCAGGGAAAAGGATACGCCACCGCCTCGGCGGACTCCGTCAGTTTCACGCCCCGATCGGCTACACTCCGTTTGTACGTCGGGCAGAATTGGCGCTGGGCCAACATCGATACGCGTCATATCGACCCGGCGCTGCTCTCGGCCGTCGCCTGGTATCCCCGTACTTTCTCGCACCGCGCGCTCGACTTCCGGCAGTACGAAGCGCGCCAGCAATTGCTGCTCGACTATCTCGAGAACAATGGTTATCCGTTTGCGAAAGTGAGTCTCGACAGTGTCACGCTTCAGCGTGACGGTGCAGTGTCCGCCCGGTTGAAAATAGAAAAAGGGCCACTGTATAAGATCGACAGTATCCGCGTCTTCGGGACGGCCAGGATATCGAACGAGTTCTTGCAGCGCTACCTGAACATTCCCAACGGCAGCATTTACCGCAAGGAAAAACTCAAGGCTATCAGCAGGAAATTGCTCGAGCTGCCTTATGTTCAGGAGATCCAGCCCTGGAACCTGACCATGCTGGGAGAAGGTTCTGTCGTCAACCTCTATCTCAAGCCGAAAAGGAGTAGCCAGATCAACGCGCTCGTCGGTTTTCTGCCCAGCAGCGATCCCGTTCTCGGCAACAAGATCCTCGTGACCGGGGAGGCGACCGTCAACCTGAAGAACGCACTGGGCAACGGCGAAACCATGCTGCTCAACTGGCAACAGCTGCAACAGGCGTCGCCGCGTCTCGACCTCCAATACCAGCAACCATTCATCTTTCACTCCGCCTTTGGCGTCAACGCCGGCTTTGACCTCTACAAACAGGATTCGTCGTATATCAATGTCAACCTCGTCGCGGGCCTTCTGTACACGCTGTCGGCCAGTCAAAGCGGGTCCGTGTTCATCCAGGAAGCCAGTTCCAGTCTGCTGAATGTGGATACGCCTCAGATCATCGTCTCGCATACGCTGCCAAGGGTCGCCGATATCAACGCCATCAGTGTGGGGATGACCTATGACATCAACAACACCGATTACCGGTTCAACCCGCGGCGCGGCAATGAGTTCAGCTTCCTGGGCTCGGTGGGGACCAAGACGATAAGACAAAACCCCCGGATTGCGCAACTGAAAGACCCGAACGATCCTTCGTTCAGCTTTTCCTCGCTATACGATACCGTGCAAAAGCATTCGTACCAATTCATGGCCAGGCTGGCCGCTGCACACTATTTCCCGCTGACGCGGGCATCCACGCTGAAGCTGGCCGTCAACGGCGGCGTCTACAACAGTCCGAACACGTACCGGAACGAACTGTTCATGATCGGAGGTTACCGGTTGCTGCGCGGCTTCGATGAACAAAGCATCCTCGCTTCGCACTATGCCGTTGGAACGCTCGAGTATCGCTATCTCATCGGCCTGAACTCCTTCCTTTTCACTTTTCTCGACGGGGGCTGGGCGAAAAACGACGTGCCGGGTTTCGGACTGAATGACACTTATTTCGGCACGGGCCTGGGCATGGCTTTCGAGACGAAGGCCGGCATCTTCAACATCTCCTATGCCATCGGCAGGACCGGTGGAACGGCTTTCGATTTCCACGACGCGAAAATTCACCTCGGATATGTCAGCTTTTTTTAGCCGCTAACCCTAAATTTGTATCCGTGACCAAGAACCTCTTACTCATTCTTTCCTTCCTCCTGATCGCATCAGCGACGGTCGCACAAACCGATACCACCCACCCCCGCGTCGTCACGCCCGATTCCGCCCTCCGTCCGCTGTCCGCGGCCGATTCGCTTCGTCACGATTCTATCGCGCGTCATCGCAAAGCAATGCGCGATTCCCTGCGCAGGGTCCGACGGGCGGCACAGAGAGATTCGCTTGCGGCCGTGTCCGCCCGGTTGAAGGACAGCGCCGCCACGCCTTACACCGCTCCCGCGCCCCTGCATCCGGCGGCTGCGGATCGGGCGCCCGGCGCCCGGGAGGCGCCATCCGTCGAATCGTTCTGGCAAAAGGTGCTTGCGCTCAACCCGGATTTCAATTTCACCGGCAAACCCGTGGTCGAGATCTTCGAGATACACCATCCGAATTCGAAAGACGGCTTCTTTTATCTGCTGGTCGGTATCCTGTTCTATTTTGCGCTCATCCGCATCTTCTTCGAAAAATACTTCAACAACCTGCTGACCCTGTTCTTCCGTGTTTCGTTGCGCCAGCAACAGATCCGCGAACAGGTGCTGCAAACCCCGCTGCCCTCGCTTTTGCTGAATATCCTGTTCATCATCAGCGGCGGACTCTACGCCTGCTTCCTCCTTCATTACTATCACATCGGGGAAGGGACCAGGTTCTGGGTGCTCTATGTATACTGCATGGTCGTGCTCGGAGGCGTCTACCTGGTCAAATTCGTCGTCCTGAAATTCCTGGGCTGGGTATTTTCCATCTCCCGCGCGACCGATATTTATATTTTTGTCGTCTTTTTGGTGAATAAAATGATGGGCATTTTCCTGTTGCCTTTCTTGATCGTGATCACTTTTTCGGACCAGCCGACGCGGGAGGTCTTCATAACTATCTCGTTGGTAATGATCTTTATAATGTGGATTTACCGGGCCCTGGCATCCTACCGGCCCGTCCGTAATGAAATAAAACTAACGCCATTTTATTTTTTTCTGTACCTTTGCGCCTTCGAAATAGCACCCGTACTATTGATTTACAAGGTGTTATTGACATATTTGGAAAAAGTGTATTAACTTTGTAATCACAGAGGGGGACCACATGATTAAAAACGGGGATAAAAAAAGGATTTTAATCACTCAACCCAAGCCTGAAACAGACAAGTCGCCGTATTTCGAGCTTGCCAAAAAGTACGATGTTGAGCTGGCGTTTCATCCGTTTATCCGACTGGAACCCATTTCCGCAAAGGAGTTCCGCAAACAGAAAATAGACATTCCCCAATACACCGCCGTTATCTTCACCAGCCGCAATGCGATCGATCATTTTTTCCGGATATGCGAGGAGATGAAGATCAGCATATCCCAGGATACGAAATATTTCTGTATCACCGAAGCGGTCGCGCTCTATCTGCAGAAGTTCATCCTCTACCGCAAGCGAAAAGTATTCTATGGTGCCGACGGTCTGAACAAGAGCATGTTCGACGTGATCAACAAACACAAGGAGAACGAGAAATTCCTCTATCCCTGTTCCGAGAACCAGCAGGACAACGAAATCGTCAACTGGCTGAAACACAACAATTGCGGTTTTGCGACTCCTTTTATGTACCGAACCATCAGCAACGATGTGACGACGGTTCTCAACCAAAGCGAATACGATATCATTTGTTTCTTTACCCCCAGCGGCGTCAAAAGCCTTTTTGACAACTATCCCAAATACAAACAGAACGGTACCAAGATCGGGGCTTTCGGAAGCAACACCTCCAGGGCCGTTGAAGAAGCCGGTCTGACGCTCGATATCAAGGCGCCGCATCCCCAGGCGCCCTCGATGGTATCGGCGCTGGACAAATACCTTGCCGTCACGATCAGGAAAAAATAACGCGCGCATCCTCCCGCCAAAACTACGTCGCCGGCCGTAACTTTACTTCATGCAGCATGGGTCGCAAAAAACGAACCGTCTCGCCTTAGAGACCAGCCCTTATTTACTACAGCATAGCCATAACCCCGTGGATTGGTATCCATGGGGCAAGGAGGCATTGGAAACCGCCCGTTCGCAGGACAAACCCATCCTCGTCAGCATCGGCTATTCCGCCTGTCACTGGTGTCACGTGATGGAAAAAGAAAGTTTCGAACACGAGGAGACCGCGCGGTTCATGAACGAGCACTTCGTGAATATAAAAGTAGACAGGGAAGAGCGTCCCGACATCGACCATATTTATATGGATGCCGTACAGGCGATCACAGGGGGAGGGGGCTGGCCGTTGAACGTCTTTCTGACGCCGGAGGCGAAACCATTTTACGGAGGAACCTATTTTCCGCCGCGCCCAATATACAACCGGAGTTCGTGGCTGGAGGTGCTTGCCGGGGTTGTCGGGGCTTTCAGGGACAGAAGGAGCGAGGTCGAGCAGCATGCCGACGCCCTCACCCGGCATGTGGCAACAGCGGGTATGTTTGGCATCGGCGATGCGAAGACTGCCGCCGGTCACGTTTTCCAACAAAGCACGCTGCAGGAGATCAAACGGCAGTTGCTGTCCTCCGCGGACACAACGTGGGGCGGGTTCGGACAAGCGCCAAAATTCCCGCAGACCTTTTCTATCCGTTATCTCCTGTACGATTATTCCGTAACGGGCGACCGCGCGGCGCTGGACCAGGCCTGTCTGAGCCTGGACGCCATGATCAGCGGCGGCATCTATGACCAGTTGGGCGGCGGGTTCGCGCGCTACTCGACCGATGACAGATGGCTGGTTCCTCATTTCGAAAAGATGCTATACGATAACGCCTTGCTGATCATCACCCTTTGCGAAGCCTTTCAACTTATCCACCCGCATCCGGCCGTCGCGGCCGATGGTCCCCCCGGCGGGCCCCTGCGCGCGCAGCGCTACCGGGAAGTCATCGAACAGACCATCGCGTTCGCAGACCGCGAGCTCTCCAACGGACAGGGCGGCTTCTTTGCCGCACTGGACGCCGATAGCGAAGGGGAAGAGGGCAGGTATTATGTGTGGCACCTGTCCGAGATCGTTGCGATCCTGGGAGTGGAAGACGCGCAGCTTTTCAACAGTCATTATGGAGTGACCGCTTCCGGGAACTGGGAGGGGAAGAATATCCTCACCTGCAAAGCCGAAGCCCCGGCCGGGCCCGGTCAACGCGACAGGTTGGAAGCCTCACGCGCGCGTCTGCTGGAATACCGCCGCAAACGCGTCCCGCCCGGTCTCGACGATAAGATCCTCCTGGGCTGGAATGCCCTGATGAACATTGCGCTCTCCAAAGCGTATGCGGCGCTGGGGGAAGACCGCTACCGGGAAAAGGCGACCGCGAACATGCGGTTCCTGTCGGATCGTCTGCGGACGGCCGGCGGGCAATGGCTCCATGCCTGGAAAGACGGGGGCGCCATACCGGCCTTTCTGGATGATCATGCATCCGTCATCGCGGCGCTGATCCAGCTGCAGGAAATCACCGGGAATGCCGGCTATCTCCGCGAGGCAGAAACAATGCTCCGGTATGTGATCGATCATTTCGGCGATCCGGAGACGGGCTTCTTCTTTTATACGGACGACGGACAACGGGACGTGCTCCTCCGCAAAAAAGAAATATACGACGGAGCCACGCCCTCCGGGAACTCTATGATGGCATCTAATTTGTTATATTTATCTATCATTTTCGATCGACCGGAATGGGCGCAAAGGGCCAGTCAAATGGCCTCCGCCCTTGGAAGAGTGGTCACAGCTTATCCCGGGTCTTTTGGCGGATGGGCAACCCTATTTCAGGCCTTTACGTATTCTATTTCGGAGGTAGTAATCACCGGCAGGAAGCCGGAAAATGCCCGGAAGGAGTTTTTAGCACGACTGGTTCCTTTCCGGGTTTTCCAGTCTTCGCAGGAAGAAAATACCCAATTCCCCTTATTAAGAGACAAGCCGGTCGAGACCGGCACGCTGATCTTCCTATGCAAAAACTATTCGTGTCAACTCCCTGTAAACGAAGTAGATACAGCGATCCGTCTCATCGAAAATGTGCATAAATTCCAGAAATAAGCGTACAATAAACCGAAGTCGGTGACGTTTATGTCCTTAGCGTCTTGGTAAGCCATGGTTTGTTCGTCCGGAAAAGCATTTTGGTCGGATCAAAGCTTTGACTTTCGAAAAAATAATTTTAAACTTGTAGAGAGATGTTGTCAAACGATTTTTTTTGCCCAATACCCTTTAATATTATGAAAATGAAAAACCTATCCACTTTAACGGCCTTTTTCGCCCTCTTTTTGATGGCAGGCTGTAAGTTGGGAAAATCCGGCAAAGGATTAGCGAATGACGGCCAGTTGCACGGCGTTGCTCCTGCAAGTGCCTACAATCTTTCGAAACCCCCCGGCATGGTCTATATTCCGCCTGGCACCTTTCACATGGGACCCAGCGACGAGGACTTGAACTATGCATTTACCGCGCGTAACAAACAGGTTTCCATCAGCGGCTTCTGGATGGATGCCACCGAGATCACCAATAACGAATATCGCCAATTCACCAACTGGGTCAGGGACTCCATCGCGGCAACGCTGATGCAGTACGGCAAGGACGTGGATGGCCGTTTCGCCATTGACTGGAAGAAGGCTGCCATGATCAAGTGGGGTGATAAGGCGACGATCGAAAAGATCAACCAGATGATCGTCGAGCCCGACAACCGTATTTTCGGCAAGAAGGAGATCGATCCGAACAAACTGGTCTACCACTCCGAAACATTCGATCTGAAGGCCGCCGCCCTGCAAGGCAATGAAGGCAAACCGCGCAGCCAGTTCATCGTCAAGAAAGACATCAAGGTTTATCCCGATACGCTGGTCTGGATCCGTGATTTCGCCTATGCGTACAACGAACCCATGACCAAACGCTATTATTCGCACCCTGCTTTCGGCAATTACCCGGTCGTAGGGGTGAACTGGAACCAGGCCACCGCGTTCTGCGACTGGCGTACCCAGTACCTGAATGCGTACCTCGAAGGCAAGCGCCTGGCCACCGAATCGAATTTCCGCCTGCCCAGCGAGGCAGAATGGGAATATGCGGCCCGTGGCGGTCGTTCTCAATCGATGTATCCCTGGGGTAACTATTACCTGAGGAATAAGAAAGGCTGTTTGCTCGCCAACTTTAAACCCGGCCGCGGCAACTATCCCGAAGACGGCGGTTTCTATACCGTCCGCGCGGATGCCTATTGGCCCAACGACTTCGGCCTTTATTGCATGGCCGGCAATGTCGCAGAATGGACTTCCTCTTTCTATTATGAAGGTTCCTATAACTTTGAGCATGACATGAACCCGGACATCCGCTGGAATGCCAAAGACTCCGATCCCCCCCGTATGAAACGTAAGGTTATCCGCGGCGGCAGCTGGAAGGATGTGGGAGAATACCTGCAGACCAGCGCCCGCACCTATGAGTACCAGGACACGGCCAAATCGTACATCGGATTCCGGTGTGTGATCGACCTGTCGCCGACGATCACGGGTCGCCGGTAGACGGGAAGTGGCCCGCGGGTATCTTTCCGGGTACGCAAAATTTTTTCGCCAAAACAACGTTTTGAATTTGACTAACTAACAATTAATCAATAAGGAACTTTTTTTTCCATAACCCTTTAAAATCCTCGTAAACAATTAAAAATTAATCACTATGAGCGCTGGAGTATCAAAATCTACAGAAAGACTGATCAATATTATTGTGTGCGTCGGGGCAGCCGTCGTTATCTTCGGCGCCCTTCAGAAGATCCTGCACACCAAGTTGGCCGACTTCTTCCTGACCGCGGGTCTGCTGACGGAAGCATTGATCTTCCTGGTATACGCTTTCTTGCCGCCTCCCGGAGGTGAAATGCATGCCCTGGTGGAAGCCCTTCCGAAACTGGCGGGTGGCACCAGCGGTAATCCTGCCCTCGATAAGATGGACAAGATGCTCCAGGATGCCGGTATAACGCCTTCCAACCTGAACAACCTTAGCGAAGGTTTCAAGAAATTCGGCACCACGGTCGAAAAGATCGGCGACGTATCCAATGTGCTGACCGCAACGAACGACTACGCAGTCAAGACCAAAGAGGCCGCCGTCGCCCTGGACA
>DASZYU010000038.1:0-2223 GCA_035545215.1 Puia sp. | reverse complement strand
TGGTATCCCTGCAAAGACTACCAGGGCGACGAACCGGACAAAGGTGCATCGATGACCATGATCGTCCCCGATACGCTGGTCGCGGTCAGCAACGGGAGGCTCCAATTTAAAAAAGCCAACGGCGACGGGACCACCACCTACAAATGGGCCGTCGTCAACCCCATCAGCAATTATTGCCTGATCCCCTACGTCGGTAAATACGTCACGTTCCACGAGGACTTCCAGGGCGAGAAAGGACACCTCGATCTCGATTACTGGGTGCTCGACTATAACCTCGAAAAGGCGAAGGCCTACCTGCCCGAACAGGTGCACAACATGCTCCACGCGCACGAACACTGGATGGGGCCCTATCCGTTCTACGAGGATAGTTACAAGCTCGTGGATGTCGAACACACCGGCATGGAACACCAAAGCGCCGTCGCCTACGGCAACCACTATGCGTTCGGTTACCGGGGACGCGACGGTTCCGGTACGGGCATCGGGCTGAAATATGACTTTATCATCATCCATGAGAGCGGTCATGAGTGGTTCGGCAACAACCTGACCACGAAAGACCTGGCCGATATGTGGGTACACGAAGGTTTCACCAATTACAGCGAAACGCTTTTCGCCGATTATATGTGGGGAAAGGAAGCCGGCAACGACTATTGTGTCGGTACCCGCCGCGGCATCCGGAACGACCGCCCGATCATCGCGCGTTACGGCGTCAATGAAGAGGGCAGCGGGGACATGTATTCCAAGGGTGGCAATCTGCTGCAGACCATTCGCCACAGCATCGACAACGACGAGCGATGGAGACAGATCCTGCGCGGGCTGAACCGTGACTTCTATCACCAGACCGTAACGTCGGCGCAGGTGGAACACTATGTTTCGCAGCACGCCGGTTTCGACTACGCGAAAGTCTTCGATCAGTACCTGCGCACCACGGAGATCCCCGATCTTGAATTCTATTTCAGCAACGACCGCCGGAAAGTATTTTATCGTTACACCAACTGCGTGAAGGGTTTCGATCTCCCGCTGGTACTGGCCGGGAACGGACTGAAGGTGCGCATCGTGCCGACCGAAAAGTGGGAAAGCCGCGACCTGAAGGAAGGCGAGGCCGCGCTGTTCGGCGAAGATGCTATTAAAAAAATGTACTACATTGGTGTCAAACAAAAAACATGAGATCGCTCGTCCGTCCTATCCTCGCCGTCCTTGTCTGCCTGCTGGTCACCGGAACGCTGTCCGCGCAGCGCGGCGGTTTCGGCGTCAAATGGGCGGGTGACGGGAACAGCTGGTACGCCGTCGAAAGCAATTCGATCGTCCGGTATGCGCTTCCCGGTTTTCAGCGCAGCGTCGTCGTCGAAGCTTCCCAACTGGTGCCGCCGGGGCAGTCGGAACCGCTGCCCATCCAGGGCTATTCGTTCAGCGAAGACGGCAAAAAGTTGCTGGTTTACACGAACAGCAAAAAAGTTTGGCGCCAGAATACACGCGGCGACTACTGGGTCTTCGACCTGGCGGCGCATACGCTGAAACAGCTGGGCGCCGGAAGACCGTCCTCCTCGCTGATGTTCGCCAAACTGTCGCCCGACGGGACGAAGGCGGCCTATACCAGCGAGCACAACATCTACGTGGAAGACCTTGCCTCGGGCGCGATCCGGCAGCTGACCACCGACGGCGCCTTCCGGATGATCAACGGGACCTTCGATTGGGCGTACGAAGAGGAATTCAGCTGCCGCGACGGTTTCCGTTGGAGTCCCGACGGGCAGCGTATCGCATTCTGGCAACTGGATGCGACCAGGGTGAAGAATTTCCTGATGATCGATAACACCGACTCGCTGTATCCTTTCACGATCCCGGTAGAGTACCCGGTAGCCGGCGAGGCCCCTTCCCCCTGCAGGGTAGGAGTGATCGATGTGGCCACGGGAAAAACGACGTGGATGGACGTGCCCGGTGATGACCATCAACCGGAGCCGGCGGCGGCTCGCCCGCCAGGGCCATCACTAGCCGATTGCCGGGGATGCACTGCTTTTTCCGGTGCTGCATCCCTGGGCTATTATATCCCCCGGATGGAGTGGGCGGACAACAGCAAGGAAGTGGTGCTCGAGCAGTTGAACCGGAAACAGAACGACGCGAAGGTCTTTCTCTGCGATGCCGCCAGCGGGGCCGCCCGGCAGATCTACGAGGAGAGCGACAGCACCTGGATCGACGTGAAACAACGGTACAGCGACGACCCCACGGGCT
>DASZYU010000037.1:0-16217 GCA_035545215.1 Puia sp. | reverse complement strand
TCTTTGACAACGCATTTATTTTTGGCCTGTCACGATCGGAACATAACCAATTTCGAGACCGTGCGGAGGTTGAACGATCAGTGCCGGATCGAGCGAAACCAGGCCTCCTTCCTTTGGCGGGGCCATATAGTCTCTATCAATAGCCCATTGGCGTTGTATCTTTTCAACCAGGGCCTGTAGCCTTGCTTTGTCTTTTTTGCTCCAATGGAATTGTTGCAGCGACGGCTGATCGACAAAACGGTACCAGCAATAGGTGACGGTCGATCCATCCGCCAGCCGGACCTCGATCGGTTTTGAAGCGGGACCGGGGGCTACCCACGAACCCGAATCGGGCGAAGTATAGGGGCTGCCCCATTCGGCCATTTTGAATTCGCTTTTCTTTAGTTCGTCTGGAACGACAGACTCGGACACAGGGACCCGCTTTCCATTTCCCACCTGCATAAAATACTGTGGAAACTCGCCTTCTTTGGTCACCGGGTTGTTTTTCCATTGCATGCCAAAAACATTGTCCGAGAAGATCCGGGTGGTGAAAACATTTTCCATGCCGGATAGTGCGGTATCTTTCTGGTCAAGCACCGGCATCCTGGTCGTCAGGACGGGTTCCCAGGTCCCATTTTTGTCAAAAGCGCCGTCGCAGGCATTTTTTCCGTCTTTCCATCCTTTGAAAGAATCATAAAGTGCCTTTTTCGAGTAATACTTTACGTCTCTGACCAGCACCGTTCTGCCCTCGTTGTCCACGGGAAAGAACAACTGGGGTATCTTATAAAATACCGTATCCCCCGATACCTTTTCATCCATTCTCGGGACGGTGTTGATCTCCATCGCGCCGCCACCCATTACACCGGGCCGGGCATCGAGACCGTGTCCGTAGTCTTCATGGTAATCTTTCGAGATCTTACTCCAGGTCTCGGGAATATAATACGCAACAGGCCCTTTGAAATTTTCGGAATTCAGGAAGAGCGTCCAACTTTGGTCACCGGTTGGAGGAGGCCCCGGTTTGGCATCCGTAAAGCTCAATGCCATCCATGCGTAACCCAGGAACTTGCCGTCCGGGTTATTGATGAACGTAAAGCCATCCGGCGGAACAAGGATCCGGTTACTCAATTGGGCTATTCCCATTTTATTGTCGGGCAGAGCGGTAGCACTATAAAAGAAAGACCAGCCGGGAGAAGCAATTTCCAGGTCATAACAACTGTTGGTGCCGTTCATGCTGAATTTCGGAGGGCCATACCGGAACCTGTTCCCGGCCCAATAACCCAATCCCCCTTCTATGGTTTGAAAGACACTTCCCCAGGTCGGTCCCCGTTTGGGCCAGTTATCGCGCGCCAGGGTGCCTATGGGGCAAAGCGGGAAATTGACGCCGGAATTTTCAGGGCTCACCCAGGTTCCCGGCAATCCGATCTGGAAATTGGCGTAGGGCTTGTGAACAAGCGGCCACACGGCGGAATAAAAGCTTATCCCTGCCCCGAAATCCTTTGGCGGATGCGTCGAACTGAAACTGATGTATCCGTGAAGTCCATTCGATCCTACGGCGATCTGGTCCTTTGTGTTCTGAGCGATTGAAGACAGAACGCTCAGACTGAGCAATAGCGTCATTGCAAATCCGGAATGCTTCATATTTAATTAAATTTATTTTAGATCATGCTTGCAATGAGAAAAGATGCGCAAGAACGATCGTTCGGTAATTAGGTAAATAAATGTAGGCAAGAAGAATGGAAATGCACAAAAGAGGATAATTATTGTAAACATCTTGGTATTTTAGGATCATTCCGTAGAAGAACAAGCATCTAAATTTGAACGTCAGCGCCTGGCCGGTCCGCGTTCGAAGACCATTCATGCCGGTCCAGGTTCGAAGAGCATTCATGCCGGTCCACGATTGAACATCATTTTTGTTATGAAAGGGTCATTGGTACTTGTCTTTTGCATTTTGTTTGCCGGTTCACTGTATGCCCAGGGCCGGCCAAATATCGTTTTCATCCTGAGTGATGATCACGCTTACCAGGCCATCAGCGCCTATGGTTTTGGGTTGAATCATACACCGAATATCGACCGGCTTGCCGGCGAAGGAATGATGTTCAGGAATGCTTTTGTGAATAACTCGCTGTGCGCGCCGAGCCGCGCGGCGATCCTTACGGGGAAATACAGCCATCTCAACGGCATAGAAGGGAACCGCAACCTGGTATTCGATGGGTCGCAGACGACGTTCCCAAAGCTGCTGCACAGCGCCGGCTATCAAACCGCCATGATCGGTAAGTGGCATCTTATTTCAAAACCGACCGGTTTCGATTACTGGAATATTCTTCCAGGACAGGGGGATTATTACAATCCTGACTTTATCAATAGCGGGGGCAGGGGCCGGGTCACGGGGTATGTTACCGATCTTACGATGGACATGGCATTGAACTGGATGGACAAGAGGGACACGACAAGACCGTTTTGCGTATTGATCTGGAACAAGGCGCCGCACCGGCAATGGATGCCTGCGCTGAAATACCTGCACGAATTCGACGGCGCCGATTTCCCCGTTCCCGCTACTTTTTTTGACGACTACCATACCAGGACACGCGCGGCGCACGAACAAAAAATGCGGATCGATGAATGGCTGGCGCCCAATTACGACCTGAAGGAGAACTTCAACGTCACCGAGCCTTACCAGCGGCTGGACGATGACTGGAAAGCAATTTTCGGCCGGCTGACCAGCGACGAGCAACGCCAGTTCGAGGCGTCGTATACACCCAAAAATGACTCTTTCAGGAACGCGCATCTGAAAGGCCGGGAATTGTCCATTTGGAAATACGAGCGCTATATAAAAGATTATCTCCGGTGTGTCCAATCCGTGGATGACAACGTCGGGCGTCTAACCGCGTATTTGAAGGAAAAGGGACTCGATCGGAACACGATCGTCATTTACTCTTCCGACCAGGGATTTTACCTCGGCGAGCACGGCTGGTTCGACAAGCGTTTCATGTATGAAGAGTCCTTTAAAACTCCGCTGATCATCAAATGGCCGGCTGCTATCAGACCGGCAACCGTGAACAACGACCTGGTGATGAATATTGACATTGCCGAGACCTTGCTCGATGCGGCGGGATTGAAAGTACCGGCGGAAATGCAGGGAAAAAGCATGCTGCCCTTGCTGGAAGGCAAGGACGCGGGCAGGTTCAGAGATGCCGTGTATTACCACTATTATGACTCGGGCGGAGAACACAATGTCGCCAAACACGTCGGCGTCAGGACAAACCGATACAAGTTGATCTGGTTTTATGAAAACGGTCAATGGGAACTGTACGACCTGGCGAAGGACCAACATGAGTTGCATAATTTATACAATGACCCCAAATACAGCGGGATCCGGAACGAGTTGAGGCGGAAATTGGAAGATTTGGAGGTCAAATACAAGGATATCGAAATGGTGCATCGGGAAGGGGCGAAATGATGCCGCAGCCATTTCCCGGGTATTAAATATACAAGACATGAAAATGATGGGACTACCGGTCGGGTTCGCGGCTTTCATGCTATCGGTCCCTGTGATGCTGTTTTCAGCCGGCGGCCCGAACGCCGATGCGAAGGTCAGCGGTAAAGGCGGCGCTCGGTCAAAACCCAATATCATCTTTATCCTGACCGACGATCAGAGATGGGATGCCTTGGCGGCCATGGGAAACCCGATCATCCACACGCCGAACATGGACAGGCTTGCGACCGCGGGGATCAAGTTTCAGAATGCTTACGTTACTACGTCGATTTGTTGTGTCAGCCGCGCAAGCATATTGACGGGTCAATACCAATCGAGGCATCATATCGACGATTTTCGAACCGACCTGGGTCAACGGGCAATTGAAAATTCATACCCTGCCTTATTGAAGGCGGCAGGGTACCGGATGGGTTTTATCGGGAAATTTGGGGTTGGAACGCATCCGCCTCAGCAACTGTTCGACTTTTGGGTCAACACCGAGGCGGGCGGCCGGATGCAACCCAATTATATGAACATCGACAAGAACGGTAACAGGGTCCACGACACCGATACGCTGGGACACGCGATCCTGAACTTTCTCGATCAGCCTGAGGACAACAGGCCGTTTTGCCTTTCCGTCAGCTTCAAGGCCCCGCACGAACAGGACGGTGATCCGCCGACCTACGTCATTCAACCCCGGTACAAGGATTATTATAAGGACGTGAAGGTACCCGAGCCGGTGACGGCGGACCCGAAATACTGGAATGCATTTCCTCCGTTTTTTCGGACAGATACCAATTTTGCAAGGGCAAGATGGAAAGGCCTTTTCGGTACGCCCGATCTATACCAGGAGAACGTAAGAAATTATTACCGGCTGGTCACGGGTGTGGACGAAGTGGTCGGCGACATGACGAAGAGGCTGGACGAGCTGGGCATCGCGGACAATACCATCATTATCCTTATGGGAGACAACGGCATGATGCTCGGAGAGCACGGTATGGAGGGGAAATGGTATGGTTACGAGGAGTCGATCCGGGTACCGCTGATTATTTATGACCCGTTGTTGCCCGACAAATCCAGACAGTATAGCGCCCCGCAGATTGCATTGAACATCGATATCGCGCCGACGATCCTGGCGATGGCCGGCATTCCTGCCCCAAAAACGATGCAGGGAATCGACCTGATCGGTCTGGTCGAAAACAAGATCCCGGAAAGGAAGGATTTCTTTTACCAGTACTATTTTGTGGGAGGCGCCGAGTTGCCGCGCGAGGAGGGAGTGGTCGGCGGCGATTTTAAATACATGAATTATATTGAACACAATTACGAGGAATTGTTCGATATCAGACACGATCCGCATGAAACCGACAATCTTGCGAAAGACCCCGCCTATAAAAGGAAGTTGGATGAGATGCGTGCGCGGTATAAAATATTGCAGGCCGCTTACGGTATTCCGCGTTCTGTTTGGATAACTAAAAAACAAAGAGGGTGAGCCGATGAGAAGGCAATTTGCGATCGCACTGCTGTTGTTTTTTACCGGTTGGGATGCCGGGGCGGCCCCGGTGGGGTCGTTGCAACACGGCGGTAATGGACACGGCGGTAATGGACACGGCGGCGCTGCCATCACACCGATAGCGTTAAAGTGCAACAGCCTGGTCGATCCTGTCGGCGTCGATGGTAGTCCTTTGCTATTGAGTTGGGTGTTGAGCGCCACCGGTCACCAGCGCGGACAATACCAGACGGCTTATCGTATCCAGGTGGCGACGACCAGGGCGCTCTTGTTGGCGGGGACCCCCGATCTATGGGATACGAAAATGGTGGACAGTTCGCAGTGCAACAATCTCGGGTATGGCGGCATCCCACCAGTATCCCGCGCACGGTGTTTCTGGCGGGTAAAGGTCTGGGACAGCCAGGGTCGCCCCTCCGGATGGAGTCAAACCGCGTATTGGGAAATGGGTTTGTTAAACGAAACGGATTGGAAAGGAAAATGGATCGGGGACCGGGAACCTTCATCGCCGAAAGAGAGCGATCTTTACCAGGACGATCCCGCTCCGCTTCTTAGAAGAGAATTCGGCTGCGGCAAGCCGGTGAAAAAGGCGGTGATGTATGTCAGCGGGATCGGGTTTTACGAAGCCTCTATCAACGGGAAACGGGTCGGCAACAGACTGCTCGACCCCGGCTGGACCGATTATTCAAAAACGGTCTTATACAGTACCTACGACGTCTCCGCTTATCTGAAGACAGGCAGCAATTGCCTCGGGATGATGTTAGGCAACGGCTGGTACAACCCGCTGCCGTTGAAAATGTGGGGTCATATCAATATCCGCGAGGCTTTGCCGGTCGGCCGTCCGAAATTCATCCTGCAGTTGGAGATCGAGTATGCGGATGGTACGAAGCAAGCGATCGTTTCGGATGAGCAGTGGATGACGCACCCCGGACCCGTGATACGCAACAGTATCTACCTCGGGGAAACCTACGATGCCCGGAAGGAGATTCCCGGCTGGAACAAAGCTGGTTTACCAATGTCCGGTTGGCAGCCGGCCAGGCTTTCCGCCGCTCCCGCCGGCAGATTGCAAACGGAGCTGCAGCCCCCGGTAAGGTCGATCGACACGCTTTCGCCCGTTTCGGTCAGCGAAATACATCGGGGCGTATACATCGTCGATTTTGGAAGGAATTTTGGCGGCGTTATCCGGTTGGCGGCGAGCGGGCAAGCCGGTACGAGGATCGGCGTGCGTTACGGCGAACGCCTGTATTCAGATGGTTCCTTGAATGTCATGACCAGTGCGGCCGGTCAGATAAAGCGGAGGGGGGTAGGAGGCAGCGCGGCGCCCGACACGGCCTATGCAAAGGATGTGTTTGTGCTGAAAGGCGGCGGCGCGGAGACCTTTCAACCGCGGTTTACCTTCCATGGATTCCGCTATATCGAGGTGACGGGATACCCCGGGACATTGGGCAGCGGCGACATACGGGGTCTTGCCTTGTGTTCGGATGTGCGGGAGGCGGGAAGTTTCTGTTGCTCGGATACCTTGATCGACCGGATTCAAACGATCAGTCTCAATACCTTTCGCAGCAATTTATTCAGTGTCCAGTCGGATTGTCCTCACCGGGAACGCTTTGGTTACGGCGGCGACATCGTGGCTACCTGTGAGACCTTTATGGACAATTTCGATATGGAGCGTTTTTATGAGAAGACGGTCAATGATTTTGCCGATGACGCGCAATCCGATGGCGGATTGCCCGAGACAGCTCCCTTCGTAGGTATCGGCGACGGCGGTCTGACGCGGCGATCGGCGCCTGTGGAGTGGGGGTCGGTTGTCCCCGTCCTGCTGGACAAAGTTTACCAATATTACGGAAACCTTGAGCTTGTCCGCCGGTATTACCCGGTGGCAAAAAACTGGGTGGATTTTATCGGCCGGCATGCACTGGGGTACACGATCGATAAAACCATCGGGGATCACGAGAGCGTCAGCCCGCAGTTGGTGAAATTAAGCGCTAGCGCATTTTATTACTATAATGCCGCGCTTCTGGTCAAACTTGCGGCATTGTTGGGTAAACAGGAGGATGTGCGCCGATACAGCGCGCTGAGCGACTCGATCAGGCTTGCCTTTATCCGAACGTTTGTCGACGGGTCAACCGGCGATGTCGGCATCCATACTGCTGCGGCGCAGGCCTATGCGCTGTATTTCGGGTTGATCCCGGATCATTCATTCGATAAAGTCACCCGGGTGCTGTTGGAGGCCATTTCTTCGGACAGCGATCATATTACGGGCGGGATATTCAGCACAAAGTTTCTGATGGAAGACCTGGGCAGGATGGGAAGAGGCGATCTTGGCTATCGGATAGCCACGCAAAGAACGTTTCCCGGCTGGGGTTACATGATCGACAATGGCGCCACGACGCTGTGGGAGCACTGGGCGCTTAGCGAAGATACTTATTCGCACAATCACCCGATGTTTGGTTCGATCAGCAATTGGTTCTACAGCTATGTCGCGGGCATCCGGCCGGCAGACGATGCCGGCGGCTACAATAAGATCGTGATTCAGCCCGGTGTTCCGCAGCTGCGATGGGCAAAGGCCGCTTATCATTCCGTGCTGGGGGAGGTCCGTTCCAGCTGGAAGAAAGCCGGTTCCATCTTTTCGCTCGATGTGACCATCCCGGTCAACGCCACGGCGACGGTCGTGCTGCCCGCAACCATGAAGGACATCCGCGAGAGCGGTTTGCCAATAACGCTCGTTGCAGCAGTGGGCACAGACGCGGGATCAGCAGGCGCAGGAGCAGCAGCGGGCGCAGGCGCCGTTTCCTTTATCGGCAGACGCGGTGATCAATTCATTTTCAGCATCGGTTCCGGCGATTATCATTTTACCGCCACCCAAGCCACAGCATCTTCAAGATAAACAACCAACCATGGGAAATACGTTACGCAGGACATTTGCTTTGACCTTCATCGCGACACTATCGGTCTGCAAAGGCTTTGGCCAGGTAGAATTCGGCGCTTATTACACAAAGATCAACAAAGGCCTCCAATGGGAAGCGTATTCGCGGACAGGCGATCACGCGGATATCGTTGTACGGCTGTCAAAAGCAGACGGGAAACTGGTTTTTTGGAGAGGCGACAGCTATTTGCCGTACTGGGAGACGGATCACGGTCATTGGAGATTTCCGGAAATCGTACCCCGCACGGGGAACGGCATCGCTGAAATGCCGGACAAGGCGAATGTATATTCGCATGCGGAGATCATCGAGAGCGGCCCGAAGCAAATCGTCATCCAGTGGAGATATCTGTCGAAGTTTGAAGAAGGCAACCCGCACAAAGGTGTCGATCCGCACAACTTTGTGGAAGAGTTGTTTACGATAAAACCCGATGGGATGGTGACGCGCGAAATAAAAAGGGGAACGGACAAGATCGACGAATGGAACGATCCGGCCTATCAGACCACGCAGATCCTTCAATTGAACGCAAAAGGCGTCACGCAAATTGGTTTGACCAAACCCAGGCGTTCGTTGAAGGAGGTGAAGGTCAAGGGCGACCCCATAGCGAGGGTATCCGGGCTGAAGCCAAAATTCGCGTTCAGTTTTGACGAGGGGATAGGAGATGAGGTCGATGAAAACCTGCATCATCTAAAAAGCGTCGTGCCCGGCAACAAGACGCTTTGGAAAAAGGGTGTTTCCGGGACCGCGCTTGAATTTGACGGGTACAATACCGCTGTTTCGATCAGGCCGCCCGAAGGCAGTTTTGCCTCGGGATCCGGCCTGACGCTTTCTGGATGGATCGCGCTCGGAGCCTATCCCTGGAACTGGGCGCCCTTGGTGCAACAGGGCGATAGTGACGGGTATTTCCTGGGGGTCGACAGTCATGGTTATCCCGGATTCATGTTAAGGATCGATACCACATGGGAGTCGCTCACCGTGCCCAACCGGCCGCCCTATACCGACTCCAACCATCTCCGGCTGTTCCGGTGGTATAATCTGGCCGGAACATACGATAAGCAGACGGGCGTAATGCGGTTATTCATCGATGGAAAGGAAGTGGCAAGCAAACCGGTTTCGAAAAAAGGCATCCATTTCGCCAACGCAGACATCCGTATCGGGAAAGCCGGTATCATGAGGACGCCCACGGAGGGTACGCACGACACCTACCCCAGCAATTTCGGGATCGACGGTTTGATCGATGAGGTCCGGATCTACGACCAGGCGATGAACAAGATGCAGGTCACCGAAACCTATAAGGCTTTTTTCCCGGGTGAGCCGATTGTTGTCTCGCCCGATCTGGCAAAGCGGCGGTTCCCGGACGCTTCTACGAATGGGCAGTTCCGTGCCATCTACACGCACCTTCCGTACTATGAGACATGGGAGAACATGTTCCGTTTTGGAAAGTACGCAGACATCGTAGTGGGTTTTGACCAGTTGCCGATCAAATATGTCTTTTGGAGAGGCGTGAGCTATATCCCGATGATCGTAAACGAATCAAGCCAGTGGTTCACCAATCAATTTGACGAAACGGGTTTCACGAAGGATGCGCCCGGTGATTGCGAGCCCATGTCGGATAAAGGATGCTGGGATTCCCAGGTGCGTATCATCGAGAACAGCCCCGCACGGGTAGTGGTCAACTGGCGGTACCGGCAGGCCGACCCGAGTCACCACTGGGCAAATTATGATTCGGTAACGGGATGGGGGGACGTGTCCGATTGGGATTATTACATCTACCCGGATGGCGTTGCCTGTAAGGTATTGCGATGGTATTCCGACAGGCCAAAGGAATGGCACGAGTGGGACGAGCAGATAGCCGTTCTGGGCGAGGGCCAGCATCCCGAAACGGTATTGAGTAAAACACCCGTCATGACCTTGATCGACACGACCGGTAAGGCGGTAGATTACGACTGGAATCCCAATCCTCCCAAACCCGATTTTAAGGGCGCGATGATCCAACAGATTCATTACACGGGAAAATTCGACCCGTATAGTATCCAGCGGTTTACAAATGGCGATGTCTATGAAGGCGAGCGCACCTGGTATTCCGTCTTTCCAAGCTGGAACCACTGGCCGACCGCACAGATCAATTCTTCAGGAAGGAACGCCAGCTTTCCCGACCGGGCATCGCACAGTTCGATCACGCATTTGTATTGGCCGATGTACAAAGAGCAGGACGGTCCGGCTGCATACCAGGAAAAGCTGCTGATAGAAGGCATGAGTGATCAGAACGCTGCCACGCTTTCGCAGCTTGCCAGGTCCTGGCTGGATGCGCCGCCCGTCGTTTCGGCAAGTGGCGGGATCAGCTATGGGTATAATTCGGCCCACCGGGCTTATGGGTTCAAGTATGAGCGTTCACCGATTCGGTTCGAAATTGGCGCGAGTACCGGCAGCCCCATCCACAATCTGTGTTTCGAGATCAGGAACTGGGGAAGTCGAACCGCGGCTGCCGCGCTAAAGATCAATGGGGTATCCGTGAAACCGGGACCGGATTTCAGACAGGGGACGGTCATCGATACCGACGGCAATTACTCGATGATCCTATGGATCAACGATCAGGCGACAGGCTCGCAGAACTTCGAGATATCCAAAGATCATGAAGAATAAACTGGGCATCCTTGGCTTCGTTTGCCTGGTCGTTTTGCCCAAATGTTTGGCTGCCCAGACCGGGCCGGTTCAAAAAAGCGCTGCCCAGACCGGGCTGGTTCAAAAAAGCGAAGTGCGGAGCGCCGTCAAGCAACTGAATGACCGGCTTTGCAGGGGATGGAATACCTGGGATGCCAATAGCGTGTTGTCGCATGTATTGTTGCCGGAAGGTTTTGCCCTACACCTCGGGTTGGTCGATCATTTAAAGGGCGATACCTTGAAGGATGCGCTGATCGGCAGCGAAGATTTTGGTACAAAGGAGCATGTCCTACCCGGGCCCCACGCTTACGACGGGTCTTACACCGAGCTAACCATCGAGTGGCGCCAGGTCAGTCTCCGGGTTCAAAGCGCCGCTAAGGGGGATGCTTTCTTCTTGCTGATCACCCCCATCAGGTATGCGTATGGTGATTCGCTGATCGTCGACCCGCGGATGTTATGGGGGCGCGAGGGCAAAATAAGGGTTGACGCGGGACTGATCACCGCAAAAACTCCGGCCCGCGAAACGAAGATAAAGATCGCGGCCGGCAGCTACTCAATGTCGGGAAGCCGCGTTTTGTTTTCGCTGGATCACCGCATAGCGCTCTGCACGGACGTGTCCAAAACCGAAGCCGGTATTGAAACGATCATCTTTAACGCGAAAGCTGCCTTTGCGAAGCGAAAATCGGGATATAATGCGGCGGCGGAAGTATACGACGCCATGCAAACCGTGCTGGCATGGAACACGGTTTATGATTACACCGGCAACCGCGTTATTACGCCGGTCAGCCGCAACTGGTGTGTCGGCTGGCAGGGATGGATCTTGTTCGAATGGGATAATTATTTTGCGGCCTATATGTTATCGCTGGATGATAAGGAGCTCGCTTACTCCAACGCCATCGCTACGACGAAGGAGTTGACACCGCGGGGATTCGTTCCGAATTTTGCTTCTTCGCGGAGCAAAAGCGAAGACCGGTCCGAACCGCCGATCGGTTCATTCGTCATCAATGAAATTTACAGGCGATACCACGAAAAATGGTTCCTCGAAGCGGTGTTCGATGCATTGTTGAGCTGGAATCGCTGGTGGGCGAATAACCGCGACATCGGGGGTTATCTTTGCTGGGGGTCCGACCCTTACGTTTATGGAAAAATGGCGCCGTCCCTGATCAAAGGCATCGGCGCCCGGCAGGGCGCGCAATGGGAGTCCGGGCTGGACAATTCCCCGATGTGGGATGATGCCGTTTTTGATACCACGAGACATCGTCTGATGCAGGCCGACGTAGGGCTCATGAGCCTGTACATTAGAGATTGTCGGAGTCTTGCAGAAATAGCGACCGTCTTGGGGAAGCGGGCCATCGCAAAAGAGCTGGCCGGAAGGGCGGACAGGTATTCGAAAAAACTCAGGACGCTTTGGGACGACCGGTTTGGTCTCTACCTGAACAGGAGCCTCGTTACCGGAAAATTCAGTTACCGGCTGTCGCCGACCTTGCTTTATCCGCTTTTTGCGAATGTCCCGGATCAGAGGCAGGCGGCCAGGATGATCAAAAAGCATTTCTTCAACCGCGAGGAATTTGATGGTCCATACATTATGCCATCGATTGCCCGGAACGACCCGGCATTCAAAGACAACAAATATTGGCGCGGCAGGATCTGGGCGCCGATGAATTTCCTTGTCTACCTCGGGATCAAAAATTACAGGCTGCCGGACGCGGAAAAGGAAATGGTGGACAAATCGAAACGCCTGCTCTTGAAATCCTGGTTGGGCGAACGCCATATCTATGAAAACTACAATGCCACTTCGGGCGAAGGAGGCGATTCGGGCATGAGCGATCCGTTTTATCACTGGGGAGCTTTGTTGGGGTTCATGGACATCCTCGAGAGGGGATATATGCGTGCGCACTGACCGGGACAAAATGGATAATATCGGTTTACAACTCATCAATATTGGACGTTCGCGGTTTGCGGCCGGGCCTTAGCTTTACCAGGCAACCGGACGAAAATGCCCCGGAAAATCGCAATGCGCCGGGACACGGCAACGCATCGGGCAAATCGTCAGCTGAATCCAGAAAGTAATTTTTATGATCAATAGAGCGAAACCAGTCATTTTATTGCTATTGTTTCTGCATTCCGCCCGGCTCGTATTCGCGGACAAATATCCCCGCGACTATTCGATCGATGTCCAGCATTATTCCTTTGACCTTACCCTCTCCGATCAGACTGATGAAATTGCGGGGGTCGCTTCTATCACCGTGTTGTTTAAAAAGGATTCCGCGCGACAGCTGAGACTGGATTTTGTGAATAAGACCGCTGAAAGGAAGGGCAAGGGGATGGTGGTGGACTCCGTCTTGCTGGATGGGCAGGCGCTGCACTATACCCACTCAAACGACCAGCTGTTGATACGATTGCCGAAGGGCTCCGTGAAGGGAGGCACCCTGGTGTTTGTCGTCAAATACCATGGGATTCCAGACGATGGTCTTCGCATTGGTCCTACGAAATACGGTGACCGCAGCTTTTTCAGCGAAAATTGGCCCAATAAAACAAGACATTGGCTGCCCTGTATCGATCACCCTTACGATAAAGCCACGAGTGAATTCCTGGTTAGGGCGCCTTCTCATTACAAGGTGATCTCGAACGGTTTGTTATTGGAGGAAAGCAATCTCGATGCTGCGACGAGGTTGACACACTGGAGACAATCGGTGCCGATCGCCTGCTGGCTTTATGTGCTCGGCGTTGCCGATATGGCCGTACAATATGTCGGGCAGGTGGATGGCAAGTCGATCCAAACCTGGGTCTATCCAATGGACCGGGTTGCGGGATTTTACGATCTTGCCACGCCGACAAAATCGGTCGTCGAGTTTTTTTCGGATTATGTAGGACCTTATGCCTACGAAAAAGTGGCGAATGTCCAGGCTACCAGCCATGGCGGAATGGAAACCGCGTCGGCGATCTTTTATACCGAAAACCTGATCAACGGCAAACGAACGGAAGGGCTGCGGAATGTCGTTATTCATGAATTGGCGCATCAGTGGTTTGGGAACGCCGTCACCGAATCCACCTGGGACGATGCCTGGTTGAGCGAGGGTTTTGCGACGTTCTTCACGCTCCTGTATATAGAACACGCCTATGGACACGACGCCTACGTAAAAGGTTTGCTGAACGCGAAAAAGCTGGTCTATACGTATTACGATAAAGACCCGAATTGGAGCATTGTTGCGGATCGTACGGCCGAAGACGGGCCGGTCACCAATATCATCACCTATCAGAAGGGCGCTTGGTTCCTCCATATGCTGAGGGATTCTATCGGGGAGGAGGCTTTTCAGACCGGTATCCGTTCCTATTATCATGATTTCATGAATTCCAATGCCACCACCGGCGATTTGTTGCAGGAGATGGAAAAGGCATCCGGTAAAAGCCTGAAGGCTTTTTTTGACCAATGGCTTTACCATAGCGAGGATCCGGAGCTAAAGGGCAACTGGAAATACGACGCCGCGGCAAAAAAGATTATCGTAACATTGGATCAGTTGCCAAAGGATAATTTTCTGTTTGATCTTCCGGTTGAGATAGGCGTTTATGAGGGTAACATGCCTGTTCCCAAAGTCTCCAGATTCAGGTTGAACACAAAGACCGCCGCATTTGAAATACCGGCCTATACGAAGCCGGAAAAGGTGGTATTCGATCCGCGAACCGTTCTTCTCGCACGCATCGACTTTAGCCAGGGAGATTAGTGTCGCAGCGATGAGCCGCGCCGCGCGCCGCGCGGCGCGCCCGCCCTGTCCCGGGCCCGCCTATTTCTACCCAAATATTTTCGATTCGATCCTTACGGCTTGGGGCAGCCGGGGAAAGACAGCGCTTCCCGTGGCGATGTTTTCTATTCGCCGGGGCTGCGATTGCAGTCGGGTACTATCGCCCGTCAACTGCAAGCCGAACAGACGGCGGAGGAGTTACAACAGCGCGTCAGCCGCATAAAGGCGATGATCGATGCGCCGCCCCCTGCCCGGGCGACAGCCGATGAATTGCCGGCGAATGCGACACAACGGTTTCCGTCACCCAACCCAATAAAAAACACCCGGCAAAACGCCGATCCGGACATGCTGCGGCTCGACGGTATGCTGGACAAACTCCTGCGGATACAACACCCCGATCTGGCCGTCCGCGACACGGGATCGGTGCACGCGGCGGCCGGCGGTCTACTCGAGCGACCGGTGAAAGATGAGCCGGTCCGCGTATTGGGCGCAGCTGAGAGCAGGTCGGAAAATGCCGACGCCACGGGTTTTATCGAGATCGGGGAGCGGGATGCACCCGATTCGGGTCATACGGGTCATGACCATGGGGATCCGGGCGGTCATGCGGATCGCGACGATGCGGGTGCGGGTCATGCGTACGGCGACGCTACTGGCCCGGGTCATGCTAACCTTGATGAAGCGATCGCCGCGATAGTGAGCGGCGACCAGACGCTCGTGGCGGGTTCGACGGTGGCCTTGCGGCTTGCGCAGGAAGCAAGCGTTTCAGGGGTGAAGGTGCCGGCCGGGCAGGCGGTCTATGGCCTCGGTTCGCTCTCGGGCGAGCGGCTGCTCGTTACTGTGACATCGCTGCGGGTGGGGCAGTCGATCCTGCCCGTGTCGCTGCAGGTGTATGACCTGGACGGTCTGCCGGGTATCCGTGTACCGGGAACGGTCACGCGCGAAGTGTCGAAACAATCGGCCGGCGAGGCGCTGGGTGGACTGGGCATGGCTTCGCCCGATCCTTCGCCGGGCGCGCAGGCGGTGAATGTGGGTCTGCAGTTCGCGCGATCGCTGGCCACCCGGAAGGTACGGATGGTGCGCGTGTCATTGCCGGGGGGGTACCGCGTGCTGCTGAGGAATACAAAATCGATCACAAATTAAACGAGTTCTATGATCAGGAGACTACTATGGATGGCCATGATAGGAGGATATGCGAGCGCTGCTGCGCAGGATGCGGGATTCCGGATAGCGGGGCAGGGGGCCGTGACCGTTCCGGTGACGGTAGACAAGATGACGAATATCGTTTTTCCCGAGGCGGTTCAGACGGGCGTGAAGGTGAGCCGCGACGTGCTGGTGCAAAAGGTAAAGGGCGTGGACAATGTGATCGAGCTGAAAGCGGTGCGGCGCGGATTTGCGCCGACCAACCTTTCGGTCTACGGGCGCGACGGCCGGCTGTATTCGTTCACGTTGCGCTATGTGGAAGATACGGCGGTGCTTAATTACCGGGTAATAGCGCCGGAGGTGCCGTCCGACGGGGAGCCGTCCGGCAGGGAACCGTCCGCCGGGGAGGAGGTGTTGCTGACGGGGCTGCCGGTGAGCGAGACGCGGTTGCGGTCCGATGCGAGGCGGCTCGGACAGTTGAGGCCTTTCCTGCGCGTGACCGGCCGGTCGGAAGGTTTGCGGCTACGGCTGACCGGGGTCTACCTGCGCGACAGTCTCGAGTGGCTGGTGTTCTCGCTTACGAGTCATTCCGTCTTGCCTTATCGTCCCACGCCGCCGCGGGCCTGGGTGATGGACGAGAGAAGCGTGAAGCGAACCGCGTCGCAGGTAATCGATCTGTCACCGGTGTACGCGCCGGGATGGACGCTGGCAGGCGGCATGCTTCGGGTTGCGGCGGGTTTCGAACCGTTCATGATGAATGCCCGGCGGCGGCTCGTGGTCGAAGTGACGGGTATGGA
>DASZYU010000036.1:0-3949 GCA_035545215.1 Puia sp. | reverse complement strand
CTCATGGAGCGAATACCTGAACAACCTCTTGATTGCGCTGTTCCATTACCAGATACCGTATGAGTGGTGTCATTCGCCGCTGCAAAAATTCCTGGATGCAGGGGGAACCATGCACCAGGGGATCATCAACGTACCAGCGTTGTTCATTTTGCTACTGCTCACCCTGCTGTTAATCAAGGGGATGCAGGAGTCTGCGGTGGTCAACGGGATCATCGTCTTCATTAAAGTCGCCATCGTGCTCGTTTTTATTTTTATCGGATGGCAGTTCATCAGTGCAGCCAATCATCACCCCTATATCATCCCCGCCGATGCGAAGCCGGCGGTGCAGGCCGACGGGACATCGTACTCCTATCTGCCTTTCCTCAACCATGGATGGGGCGGAGTCCTGAGGGGGGCGGCAGTGGTCTTCTTTGCGTTCATCGGGTTCGACGCGGTCAGCACCGCCGCGCAGGAGGCTAAAAATCCCAAAAAGGACATGCCGATGGGCATCCTGGGATCGCTGGCCATCTGTACGATCCTGTATATCCTTTTCTCGTACGTGCTCACCGGCGTCGCTCCCTACACGGATTTCGTGAAGGCGGGCAAAGAGGCCTCTGTTGCATATGCCATTCAAACGTATATGCCCGGTCACCAGTGGCTGGCCAATCTCGTAACGGTAGCGATCCTGCTGGGTTTCTCCTCGGTCATCCTGGTGATGCTGATGGGACAGAGCCGTGTCTTCTATACCATGTCGACGGATGGGCTGCTGCCAAAAGTCTTTTCGGATCTGCATCCGAAGTTCAGGACCCCGTATAAGAGCAATATGCTGTTGTTCGTTTTCGTCGGTCTTTTTGCCGGTTTCCTGCCAGAAAGCGTGGCCGGGGATCTCACCTCGATCGGAACCCTTCTGGCCTTCGTCTTGGTTTGCGCGGGCGTCATTATCCTGCGCAGAAGGGATCCAAACCTGCACCGGCCTTTCAAGACGCCGCTGGTACCTTTGGTACCGATATTGGGTATGGTCGTTTGCGCGGCCATGATCTTCAGTCTCTGGGGAACGACGCTGCTCAGCGCCTTTGTCTGGATGATCATCGGTCTGGTCATTTATTTCTCATACAGCAAGGGGAACAGCAAACTCAAGAACGGCACGCCGGAACCGGCGAAATCTGAAACCATACGGGCGTAAAACCGATGCAGCGTCCGCGGTAAAAAGCGTCGCCCGGTAGGTTAAAAATTGTAATTTTGCACCCGCGTGGGCCGCCTGCGGCGGCTCATAAAAAATATTCATCGCATGGGTCGGATTTTTGAAGTTCGGAAGGCCACGATGTTCGCCCGCTGGGACCGGATGGCCAAACAGTTTTCGCGTATCGGTAAGGAGATCGCCATCGCCGTCAAGGCGGGGGGCCCCGATCCAACCACCAATCCTGCCCTTCGCCGGTGCATGCAAAACGCCAAGAGCGTGAACATGCCGAAGGACAGGGTCGATGCCGCCATCAAGCGCGCGCAGGGCAAGGAAATGGAGAATTACGAGGAGATCCTTTACGAAGGTTATGGACCGCATGGAGTCGCTATCCTCGTCGAGACGGCGACGGACAACCACGTTCGAACGGTGGCCAATATCAAATCGCATTTCAATAAAGGCAACGGCACGCTGGGCAACAGCGGCAGCGTAAGCTTTCAGTTCAAAAAGATGGGCGTTTTCAAGTTGAAACCCGAAGGCATCAATTCCGATGACCTGGAGTTCGAGCTGATCGACTTCGGTCTGGAGGAAATGGGCGAAGGCACGGGAGAGCATGGAGAACCGGTGCTGGTACTTCGCGTAGCGTTCAACGATTTTGGGAAAATGCAAAAGGCGCTGGAAGAAAAACACATCACCCCGATCAGCGCCGAGACGGAATGGATCCCGGTCAGCACGGTCGAGCTGTCCGAGGAAATGGCGCAGGATGTCCTTAAACTGGTGGACCGGCTGGAGCAGGACGAAGACGTACAGAAAGTGTTTTACAACCTGAAATAAAGCCGGCCGTCAGACGGCCGGGAAGGCCGCCGCAAGATAAATTGAGATCGCCGCCCTTTGGGCGGCGATCGTCTTATTCGGCCATCATGGCCAGGACGGTATCGATAATGTCTTCGGCGTTGGGTTTACTGAAATAGTCCCCGTCGGATGCATAGGCCGGCCGGTGTGCCTGCCCGGTAAGCGTCCTTGGGGCCGTGTCGAGCCACCGGTAGCCGCCCTGCTCCTCCATCACCTTATTGAAAATGAATCCCGCGGCGCCGCCCGGAACGTCCTCATCCACGATGAGGATGCGGCTCGTCTTCTTCAGCGACTCGAGAATGCGGTGACCGACGTCAAACGGCAGAAGCGTTTGAACGTCCACGATTTCGCAGCTGACGCCGCGCGCTTCGAGGTCTTCGGCGGCCTCCTGCACGATCCGGAGGGTCGAACCATAGGAAACGATGGTGATATCCTCCCCTTCCCTGAGTACCTCCGGCACTCCCAGGGGAACCCTGAAATCCAGCAGATTGGACGGCAGTTTCTCTTTCAGACGATAGCCGTTGAGACACTCGACCATCAGCGCCGGGTCGACCCCCTCCAATAAGGTGTTGTACATGCCTGCCGCCTGCACCATGTTCCGCGGGACGCAGACGTGCAATCCGCGCAGCGAGTGGACGATCATACCCATCGGCGATCCGCTATGCCAAATGCCTTCCAGACGATGACCGCGCGTGCGGACGATGAGCGGCGCGGTTTGTCTGCCCGCGGTGCGATATTGCAGCGAAGCCAGGTCATCGCTCAGCGGTTGGAGACCATACAACAGGTAGTCGATGTATTGGATCTCGGCGATGGGTCTCAGACCGCGGATGGCCATGCCGATGCCCTGACCCATGATGGTCAGCTCGCGAATCCCGGTATCGAAGATGCGTTCGGCGCCGTGTTTCGCCTGCAAACCGGCAAACCCCTGGTTCACGTCGCCTATTTTGCCGAGGTCTTCCCCGAACGCGAAAACCTTCGGGTTGCTGTCGAACAGGGCATCGAAATACCGGTTTAATACTTCATAACCGTTGAGGACCGGCGCATTGAAGGCATATTCGGCCTTTATTTCCGGCACCTGCGAGATCCTGCGGTCACCCTGGTGATACAGATGTGAATTGTAGAGGGCGGCATTCTCGGTCCTCAGCTGCCGGTAATAGGTGGTCGCATTCGACGAGGCATCGGTCTTGCCGGCCATGCGGATGGCCGAGTGCAACGCCTGTAACACTTCTTTCCTGCCCGGCTCGCGATTGGCGGCCAACGCCGAGGCTGTTTTCAGGAGCGCTTCGGTCTGTTCGGGAACGTGGTTCGCCATCTCGCGAATCAACTCGACGGAGCGGCCCACCTGTACGCGGATCGGCGCCTGGTATTTCTCCCACGCGAGATTACGGCTGTTGCGCGTGAACTCCTTTGCTTCCGTTTCGATATCGCCCAGCTCGTCTTCACTGGCCAGCGCATTTTCGACGATCCATTCCTTCATCTTCTTTATTCCATCCCATTCCCTTTCCCATTCGAGGCGTTCGGGAGATTTATACCGTTCGTGGCTGCCGGAAGTGGAATGGCCCTGTGGCTGGGTCACCTCTTCGACGTGGAACAGCGCCGGCGTGTGGGTCTGCCGGACGGAGCGGAGACCGGTCTCGAATACCTCGCACATGCCGGCATAATCCCAGGCCTTCACTTTGTAGATATCGATGCCGTTGGTGCCTTCCTTTTTCTGAAAGCCCTCGAGCACATCGGAGATGGACCCTTTTGTCGTTTGGAATTGACGGGGAACCGAGATCCCGTAGCCGTCGTCCCAGACGAATATCGCCAGGGGTACCTGCATGACGCCCGCGGCGTTCAGCGTTTCCCAAAAATGACCTTCGCTCGTGGAAGCGTCGCCGATCGTGCAAAAACAGACTTCGTTGCCATTGTTCGACAAGCCGGTCAGCTGGCGGAGCATAT
>DASZYU010000035.1:0-6103 GCA_035545215.1 Puia sp. | reverse complement strand
CTCCACATAGACATGTTTGCCGTGCGAAACTCCAAGGATCGCGGCTGGCGCATGCCAGTGATCGGGAGTGGCGATCACAAGCGCATCGAAGTCCGACTGCTTCACCAGTTTTCGGATGTCATGAACAACAGTAGGCTTTCTTGGCGCATCCTTCAACGCTGCAAGCCCATTCTGAATAGCCTTGGCTTCTACATCACAGATATAGGCGACCTCCACATTGGGCAGCTGTGAAAAAGACTTCGCCAGATAAGCACCTCTGCTGTTGACGCCCATTACCGCAACGACAACTTTGTTGCTGGGTGCCATTTTGCCACGGATCGGAAAATTGAGGATTGTCAAGCCGGCGGTTGCCAGGGTAGTGTCGCGAAGAAAAGCTCTACGCGGAAGAGTTTTGTGTTCCATAAGGGAGGTAATTTAACAAAAAATCCCTTCCGTTGTCGGAAAGGATTTTAACTAACAAAGATGTATTGGTGAGTCTTAATAATCCCTGTCGTAACCACCGCCGCCACCGCCGCGGTTATAGCCACCCTTCTTGTAACCGCCGCCGCCGCCGGAGCCGCCGCCGAAGCTTCTTTTCTTGAAGCCTCCACCGCCGCCACCTTGCTGCTTGGGCTGAGACTCGTTGACGATGATCTTGCGACCCATGACCTCGCTGTCATACAGGTTGGTAATTGCTTGCTGAGCTTCGCCATCGTCTTCCATTTCGACGAATCCAAAGCCCTTGCTGCGACCGGAAACTTTGTCTTTCACGATCTTCGCGGAAGCAACTGTGCCGTGCTGCTCAAAGAGGTTTCTGAGATCCTCATCGGTCATCTGCCAGGAGAGGTTGCCTACATAAATGTTCATTGTACAAAAAATTAAAAAATGAAAAAAACTCACTCTACCTACTGTTAGACAAACGCTGAGGAATCTCTTGAAAGTTACGACAGCCTACGATAACATTGAAAAATAGAGCTATTGTAAAGATAGCAATTTTTATTACTTATTGAAATTTTGCGCTAAAACCGCTAATTCCGTGTTCATCAGCCTCCTGCGACACCTCATATCATCGAAAAAACGATTTGTTCCGGCCCGGTTTGAAAAAGCATAAAAAAGCCCGTGATTTATTCACGGGCTTTTAAAGAATTAGCTATATTATTAGCAAATTTTAGCATGATCCTACTCCGCAGCGACCTCGAACTCGACTTCCGCTTCATTGCTGTTGCCGAAATCGACCCTCGCTTTATAGGTACCCAATTCCTTCACCTCGTCCAGGATATGGATCCTGCGACGATCGATCTCATATCCCTTCTGATCCCGGATGGCCCGGGCCAATTGCACGGAAGTGACGCTCCCGAAGATCTTTCCGCTGGTGCCGGTCTTGGCGCCAATCTTCAGCGGGGACGCTTTGAGCACTTCGATCACTTTATTGACCTCTGCCATCATCTTCGCCTCCTTCTTTTGCACCTGTTTCAGCCTTTCCTCCAGTTGTTTCAGATTGGAAGGGTTTGCCTCGACTGCTAACTTGCGAGGTATCAGATAGTTACGCGCATATCCGTGCTTCACGCTTACCTTTTCGTGCGCGGAACCCAGGTTATCTACGTCTTGAATTAGAATGACTTCCATACTGGTTACTTTAAAAGGTCTGTTACATACGGCAATAGTGCCATCTGACGGGCTTTTTTCACCGCATCGGAGACTTTCCGCTGGTACTTCAGCGAATTGCCCGTAATACGACGGGGTAAAAGCTTACCCTGCTCGTTCAGGAATTTCTTGAGGAACTCGGCATCCTTGTAGTCGATGTACTTGATACCGTATTTTTTGAAACGGCAGAACTTCTTGGCACGTTTCTCCGGCTTGATCGCCGTGAGGTACTTGATCTCGTTTGCTTTTGCCATGGTTATGCCCCCACTTTTTCAGTTCCGGTAGGTACGCCACTTCTCTTCTTGGTGTTGTACTCGACGGCGTATTTATCGAGTTTTGTTACCATGAAACGTAGCACGGTTTCATCGCGGAGCAGCTGGATCTTCAGCTTCTCATTGAAGTCGGATGGCGCATTGTATTCCAGAACCCAGTACAAGCCTGTGGTTTTCTTCTGGATCGCATACGCCAGTGATTTCAGACCCCAGGGATTTTCGTGCAACACTTCTCCGCCATTGTCTTTTACGAAAGAAGCATATTTTTTCTGGGCGGCACGGTAGTCCTCCTCAGAAAGCACAGGGGTAAAAATCACCATCAATTCATAATTGTTCATGATCCCTGTTTGTTTTTACGCGAACCGCAACGGCCCGCATTGTGATTAAATGGGCTGCAAAAGTAGCGTTTTTGCGCCGAAAAAGCAAAAAGCTGCGGGAAACCTTTCATCCGCCCAAACCATCCTTGACAGTGTGGCAGGACCCCGATAAATGGCATTTTGTTTGAGTTCTCGCAAAAAACGCTTTTTCCATGCAAAAAGGTAACATACGTGTCCAGACCGAGAACATTTTTCCCATCATCAAGAAATTCCTTTACAGCGACCACGATATTTTCATCCGCGAACTGGTCAGCAACGCGGTAGATGCCACCCAAAAATTGAAGACCCTTTCGTCGCTTGGCGAGGTCAAGGGGGATCTTGGCGAGTTATCGATTGATATTCAATTAGATAAGGAAGCAAAAACCCTTACGATTTCCGACAAGGGTGTCGGCATGACGGCGGAAGAAGTGGATAAGTACATCAACCAGGTGGCCTTCAGCGGCGCCGAAGAATTTCTCAATAAGTATAAAGGCCAAAACGAGACCAACATCATCGGGCATTTCGGCCTCGGGTTCTATTCCTCCTTTATGGTCAGCGAACGCGTGGATATCCTGACAAAAAGCTACCGCGAAAACGCCGAAGCCGTGAAATGGGAATGCGACGGAAGCCCTGAATACACGCTCGAGCCGGTCGAAAAACCCGAACGCGGTACAGATATCGTCCTGCATATCAATGAAGAAAGCCAGGAATTCCTGGACGCCGAACGCATCCGGACCATCCTGAAAAAGTTTTGCCGGTTCCTGCCCGTGCCGATCCGCTTTGAAGGCCAGCAGATCAATAACATACAGCCGGCCTGGACCAGGAAACCCGGCGAGCTCACCAGCCAGGACTACCAGGATTTCTATAAGGAACTTTATCCTTACAGCGAAGCCCCGCTGTTCTGGATACACCTGAACGTCGATTACCCGTTCAACCTGACCGGCATCCTTTATTTTCCGAAAATCAAACAAAGCTACGAGCTGCAGAAGGACAAGATCCAGCTGTACAGCAACCAGGTCTTTGTCACCGACGAGGTGAAAGACATCGTACCGGAGTTCCTGATGCTCTTGCATGGCGTGATCGACAGCCCGGATATCCCGTTGAACGTCAGCCGCAGTTACCTGCAGGGTGATCCGAATGTAAGGAAGATCAACAACCATATCACGAAAAAGGTAGCCGACAAGCTCGAGGAGATCTTCACGAAGGAGCGCGACGGGTTCGAGGAGAAATGGGAAAGTCTCGGCCTGTTCGTGAAATACGGCATGATGACCGATGACAAATTCCTCGAGAAAGCCGTGAAGTTTCACATCATGGAAGACGCGAAGGGCGGCAAATTCTATACGCTGGAGGAATACCGCACCGCTGCCGAAGGTTTGCAAAAGAACAAGGAAGGCCAGCTGATCATCCTCTATACCACCAATCCTGTCCAGCAGGACAGTTACATCCGCCAGGCGCAGGCCAAAGGCTATATCGTCGTCAAACTGGAAACCCTGATCGACGCCGCCTTTATCAACCAGATGGAAGTCAAATGGGAAAAAGTGCATTTCACCCGGGTGGACGCAGACATCGTCGACAACCTGATCGATAAGGCGGAAATAACCAACAGTGTCCTGAGTGGCGAGGAAGAATCGACGCTGAAATCCCTGTTCGACCGCCAACTCGCCGATCTGCACGTGCAGGTGGAGGTGAAGGGCCTCAGCCCCGACGCGCCGCCGGTCATCGCGACGCGGCCGGAATTCATGCGCCGCATGAAGGATATGGCTGCAATGAACGGTTCGATGGGAAGCTTCTACGCCAACATGCCCGACGAGGTCACGCTGACGGTCAACGGCAACCACGGCATTTATCAGCACATCCTGAAAGAAGAGGATAAGACCAGGCAGGAAAAGCTGGTCCACAATTTATCCGACCTGGCCCTTCTGTCGCAGGGTCTGCTGAAAGGCGGCAATCTGACCAGTTTCATTGAAAGGAGCGTCGATCTGATGGGAGGCGCGACGAAGGGCAGGATCATCCTCGAGGCTTAACCGGCGCGGCGAAGGCCCGCCGCGCCGGCCGCATTGCCCGCGCCGGCCACATTGCGCGCGTTTGCCACGTTGCCCGGCCCGCATCGTTGCCCGGCCCGTATCGTTGCCCGGGCCGCATCCTACAGGCTTATTGGCTTTCCGCCAGATCGATCACCCTCATTTGGAGCGTCTTCTGGTTATTCCATTCGTTCTCATCCAGCACGAAGACGACGTCGATGGGTGTCCCTTTTTGAAGCAGCGCGAATTTTCCGGCCAATCCGAAACCGATGCCGTCCATCTGGACGGCGCCCTGCTGCAGACAAAACCGGATATGGCTTTCCTTGACGATGCGCGAGCCCTTGTCCCGGACACGTCGCGCGATGAATACGGGTTGTGCGTTACCGGGGCCGAATGGCTGCATTTGTTCGATGATGTTGAAGAACGAGGGGCGGATCCCATCCAGCGTCAGCTCGGCATCGATCGTGAGCTCGGGAAACAAAGAATGCGGTTGGATGGTGGCCGACACCGTCGCTTCGAATTTGCTGGCGAACGCGGCGATCTGATCGGGGAGGAGTGTGATGCCCGCGGCGGCGAAATGACCGCCGTATCCCAACAGGTGTTCCCTGCACGCATGGATGGCTTCATACACGTTGAACCCGTTCACGCTCCTTGCGCTGCCCGACACCACCTCGCCGCTGCGCGTCAGCACGACCGTCGGCCGGTAATATCTTTCGATCAGCCGCGAAGCGACGATCCCGACGACCCCCTTGTGCCAATGCGGTTGGAAGATCACGGTGGACCGCCGGCCGGCGTGTTGGGCGTCCTGTTCCAGGATCGATAGCGCCTCTTCGGTCGTATGAAGGTCGCGTTCCTTGCGGTCCGTATTGTCGGCATGCAATTGATCCGCATAGGAGATCGCTTCCGTGGCGCTCGGCGTGGTGAAAAGATGGACCACTTTCCGCGCATGATCCATCCGTCCGGCGGCATTTACCCTCGGTGCGATCATGAAGACGAGGTTGGTCATCTTCAATTCCTTTTGCAGTTCGCTCACCTGGATCAATGCCCGAATGCCGTTGTTGGGGTTTTCATTGGCCTTCTTTAGCCCGTAATAGGACAGTATCCTGTTCTCGCCGTCGACCGGCACGATGTCCGCCGCAATGGCCGTGGCCACCAGGTCGAGGTATTCCATGGCGGCTTCGCGTCCCGGGCCCAACCGTTCGGAAAGCGCCGTGATCAGTTTGAATCCGACCCCGCATCCGCACAGCTCTTTGTACGGGTACCCGCAGCCGGCCTGTTTGGGATTGAGGATGGCGACGGCCGGCGGTAGCTCCGGATCGGGGAGATGATGGTCGCAGACGATGAAATCGATGCCCAGCCTGCGCGCATCGGCGATCTTGTCGGCCGATTTGATGCCGCAGTCCAGCGAGATCACGAGCGTGAACCCTTCCAGGCGGGCATGTTCGATGCCTGTACTGGAAATGCCGTATCCTTCCCTGTAGCGGTGAGGGATATAAAAATCCAGCCGGTCGTCGCTGCAATGTCCACGGAGAAACTGGTAAAGACACGCTACCGCCGTCGTCCCGTCCACGTCATAATCCCCATAGACCAGTATTTTCTCCTTCCGCTCGAGCGCGAGCAGGATCCGGTCGACGGCTTTTGCCATGTCTTTCATCAGCCAGGGATCGTGCAGATCGTTCAGCGTTGGGCGGAAAAAGCTCTTTGCCTGTTCGAAGGTCTCGATGCCCCGCCGGACCAGTATACTGCAAAGCGTCTCGTTGATCCGGAGGGCGCTCTGCAGATCGCGGACCTTATCGGCGTTCGCCTGCAATATGTTCCAGCGTTTTTCCAT
>DASZYU010000034.1:0-15686 GCA_035545215.1 Puia sp. | reverse complement strand
TCTTCCGACCTCGCTGGTATTCCATTATGGACAGGCGATCTTCGAGGGCATGAAGGCGTTCCGGACGATTGACGGGCGGGTCCACATTTTCCGGCCGGACAAACATTACGAGCGGCTGCTGAAGACGTGCGAGCGGATGTGCATGCCGGTGGTATCGCGCGAATTGTTCGTCAACGGTTTGCGAACGCTCCTCGATCTCGAGCGGGACTGGGTCCCCGCCCGCCCGGGAGCAGCGTTGTATATCCGGCCGTTCCAGATCGCGACGGATACCCGTCTGGCCGTTAAGGTGTCTTCCAGTTACAGGTACGCCGTCGTTTGCTCGCCGATAGGAGCTTACTTCCAGCGGCCCGTTCGGGTAAAGATAGAGCGTGAGTATGTCCGGAGCGCGCCGGGCGGCACCGGGTTTGCGAAATGCGCCGGTAATTATGGCGGAGCGCTGTATCCCACGGAGAAGGCGAAGACCGAAGGTTATGACCAGGTGCTATGGACGGATGCACGCAGTCATGAGAATATAGAAGAGTCCGGCATGATGAATGTCTTTTTCGTTATCGGCGACGCATTGGTGACGCCACCGCTGACCGATACGATCCTGGATGGCATTACCCGCGACAGCCTGATCACGTTGGCCGCGGGTGAAGGCATAACGGTGGAAGAGCGTCCGGTCAGTGTAAAGGAAATCCGGAAAGGATTGCTGACCGGGGAAGTGCGCGAGGCGTTTGGTGCGGGCACCGGCGCGGTCATCTCGCCGATAGAAACGATCGGCATCGACGGCCGGGATCATCGGCTGCCCCTCTGTTGTGAGGGCCCGCAGAGCATTGCGCTAAGACTGAAGACGGCCCTTGACGCAATCCGGTACGGGCAAAGGGCTGACGCTTACGGCTGGAATTGTTTTGTCTGAGACGGGAAGGAAGTGAGGTCACGACGCGGCAAGATATTCCACCGGGAAGAGCAGGTATATCCGTGTTTGGGTATGAATGGGTAAATTTGACCGGAATACCCGAATGCAATGGAAAAAGAACGACTCAGGATACCCGACTGGAAAAAATGGGGACCTTATCTGTCCGAACGGCAATGGGGAACGGTGCGCGAAGACTACAGCGCCGATGGACAGCCCTGGACCTATACGACGCACGATATGGCCTATAGCAAGGCGTGGCGTTGGGGTGAGGAAGGGCTCGGGGGCATAGCGGACAAGCGGCAACATCTGTGTTTCGCGGTAAGTCTTTGGAATGGGCAGGATCCGATCTTAAAGGAACGGTTGTTCGGTCTGAACGGTTACGAAGGCAACCATGGAGAAGATGTGAAAGAGCTGTATTACTACCTCGATTCTTCTCCGACGCACAGCTACATGAAGATGTTGTACAAGTACCCGCAACAGCGTTTCCCGTACGAGCGATTGGTGGAAGAGAACCGGCGACGTACCCGGGAGCAGCCGGAGTTCGAGCTCATGGATACGGGTATCTTCGACGAAGACCGGTATTTCGATGTATTCATCGAGTATGCAAAGGCGGATATGGACGATATCCTGATCCGGGTAACGGTCCACAACCGCGGAAAGGATGCGGCGCTCCTGCATGTCCTTCCGACGGCCTGGTTCAGGAACACGTGGAGTTGGGGCAACGAAGAGTACAAGCCGCAGATAATGCCTTCAAATGAAGGCTATCTCATCCTTAATCATCGCGATCTGGGCGAATGGAACCTGTACGCGGAAGGCACCGACAAATCCCTTTTCTGCGATAATGAGACCAATGTCCGGCGTCTCTATGGTGTCGAAAAGGACGGGTATTTTAAAGACGGCATCCAGGAATACCTCATCCATGGCCGTGAGGAGGCAGTGAATTTTCTGCAGGGGACCAAGGCTGCATTCCATTTTGAAGAGCTCGTTGACGGCGGAGGTTCCGCGACCTTCCGGCTTAGGCTGGCCGACAGGCATTACTCCGAAGCGTTCGGCGATTTCGACAGCATATTTGCCGAAAGGATCAGGGAAACGGATGAATTCTACGAAGGTCTGCAAACGGATATGAACAACGAAGACGAAAGGCGGGTACAACGTCAGGCTTTCGCGGGAATGCTTTGGAACAAACAGCTGTACATCTACAATGTCGAGGACTGGCTCAATGGGGATGCCCGGCAACCGCCGCCTCCGCGTGAGCGGTTGAAAGGAAGGAACCACAAATGGCGGCATCTGAAGAACAGCAATATTATCTGCATGCCGGACAAGTGGGAGTACCCCTGGTATGCATCCTGGGACCTCTGCTTCCACTGTATCATCTTCGCGCTGATCGACCCGGATTTTGCCAAACACCAGTTGTTGTTACTGACGCATGACTGGTACATGCACCCGAGTGGGCAGCTTCCGGCGTATGAATGGTCCTTCGACGATGCGAATCCCCCGGTGCACGCGTGGGCGGCCTACCGGGTATATGAGATCGAAAAGAAGATGAACGGCGGAAAGGGGGATATCGCCTTCCTCGAGACCGTTTTCCACAAGCTGTTGTTGAATTTTACCTGGTGGGTCAACCGAAAGGATGCGGAGGGCAACAATATTTTCGAGGGTGGTTTCCTGGGAATGGATAATGTCGGGTTGTTCGACCGGAGCAATTTCCAGTTGCCCGAGGGCGGTTACCTGGAGCAGGCGGACGGTACCAGCTGGATGGCCATGTATTCGCTGAACCTGATGCGGATGGCATTGGAGCTGTCGATGACGAATCCCTCCTACCAGGACATGGCCAATAAATTCTTCGAACACTTCCTGCATATCGCTGGCGCAATGTCCTGTCTCGGAGCGGACGCGGGGGTCAGCGGTCTCTGGGACGAGGTGGACGAATTCTATTACGACACTGTCCGGATGCCGGGGGACGTCAGCATCCGGCTGAAGATACGGTCGATGGTCGGATTGATCCCGCTGTTTGCCGTGGAGGTTATCGACGACGAGATCCTCGAAAAACTGCCCGAGTTCGCCAAACGGCTGAACTGGCTGTTGAACAACCGGCCGGACCTGGCCGCCCTGGTCTCGCGCTGGCATGAAAAAGGTTCCGGCGAAAAACATCTGTTGTCGCTGTTACGCGGTCACCGCGTCAAACGTATACTTTACCGGATGCTCGACGAGACGGAATTCCTGAGCGATTATGGCGTCCGGTCGCTGTCCAGGTATCACGGTGAGCATCCCTATCGGCAGCGGGTGGACGGGCAGGAGCTGACCGTGCAATACACGCCCGCGGAATCGAACATCCCCTTGTTCGGCGGAAACAGCAACTGGCGCGGCCCGGTCTGGATGCCCGGCAATTTCCTGATCATCGAAGCCCTGTTGCGTTTTCACGATTACTATGGGGACGACTTCACCATCGAGTATCCCACGCATTCGGGCCGTATGCTGACCTTCGACGAGATCGCGCAGGAGCTGGCAAAACGGTTATCCGGTCTTTTCTTGCGCGATACGGCCGGCAGACGCGCGATATTCGGGGATAACGAAAAGATGCAGCGCGATCCACATTTTAAAGATTACCTTCTATTCTTCGAATACTTCGATGGAGACAATGGAAAAGGCTTAGGGGCATCCCATCAGACAGGGTGGACGGGTCTGGTGAGCAAGCTCTTGTTACCGCGTCTCGGCAAGAATATTTCCTAACGCCCTGGCGGCCGTGGACAGGTGAGCCGCGGCACCTGCGAGCGCCTCAGCAAGCGATATGCCCGGGGTGTTGATCGGAAGGATCCGGTCAAACCATAGGCGCAACGGGCCCGGGTCCTCCGGCAGGCGGCCGGTCAGTGCGATAACGGGGATCCCGCGGGCCTTTGCATGCGTGGCGACACCGAATGGGGCTTTGCCTTGCAGGGTTTGCTCGTCGATGCTGCCTTCGCCGGTGATGACGAGATCGCTTCGGCCGAGGGCCGCTTCGAAGTGGGTGACCTCTAAAAAATATTCGATGCCGCTGACCAGCCGGGCGTTCAGAAAACCGTACAGGCCGGCGGCTGCGCCGCCGGCCGTGCCCATGCGCGGAAGGCGGTCGATATCTTCGCCTTTCCGGCGGGCGATCGCCTCCGCAAGCCGCAACAGGCCGGTTTCCAACAGCCGCACGTCCGCCGGTGTCGCGCCTTTCTGTGGCCCAAAGACCGCCGCTGCGCCTTCCGGACCTGAGAGGGGATTCATCACGTCGCACAAGACAATCACCTGGACGGCTGCTAGGCGTGGGTCCAGGCCGTCCAGGTCCACGGAGGCAAGCTCGGGAAGCTGAGCGGGCAATGTATGGAGCAGCCGCCCCTGGCCGTCGAGAAACCTGGCGCCCAGCGCTTGCAGGATACCCGTGCCGCCATCGACGGTGGCGGAGCCACCCATTCCGATAAGGATGCGTTTGGCATGCCGGTCGAGCGCGGCGCGGATGAGATCGCCCGTGCCGGCCGAGGAAGCGTGAAGCGGGTCGAGTTCGGTTTGGGAAAGAAGGCGAAGACCGGAGGCGGTGGCCATCTCGATGATGGCGGTCGATGATCCGGCAATCCCGAAGTGGGCTCCAATTTTGCGACCCAGCGGATCGTGCGCTTCCGCCGCGACGCGCGTTCCGGCCATCCGGCGGATCAGGAGATCGCCCGTACCGTCGCCGCCATCCCCTACCGGAAAGCATTCCGTAGTAGCCTTCAGCCGGCTCCGTGACAGACCGTCCTGGATAGCCATGGCAGCCTCGTCAGCCGTAAGGCTGTTTTTGAAAGCATTCGGAGCGATCAGGATGTGCATACGTTCACCGGATGGCCGGATTTATAAGCCGCAAGGTTGTCGAGCGAAGCCGCCATCAGGCGCGCTCTCGCTTCCCTCGTGGCCCAGGATATATGGGGAGTGATGAGACAATTCCTGGCGCCGAACAACGCGCTGCCGTTTACGGGCGGTTCGGTCGTGAGAACGTCGATCCCCGCGCCAGCGATGCGCCCGGTATTCAATGCTTCGGCCAGGTCTTCCTCGACAATGATCGGTCCTCTCGAGGTATTCAACAGGAAGGCGTCCGGTTTCATCAGCGAGAGCGTTTTCTTGTTAATGAGGCCCCTGGTCTCAGGGAATAATGGGCAATGGATGCTGACCACGTCGGACCGCTCGAGCAGTTCAGGGATCCCGGCCCAGGAAAAATTTCGCCGGTGCGACTGATCGGTCCTGGAGCGGCTGAAGCCGAGAACGGACATGCCGAAGGCGGTCGCGATATCCGCCACCTTTCCACCGATATTGCCCATTCCGATGATACCGATGGTCTTGCCGGCCAATTCGATCAGCGGGTAGTCCCAAAAGCAAAAGTCGGGTGAACGCGACCATTTCCCTTCCATCACCGCGTCGCTGTGCCGCTGTACGCGCAAGGTGAGCCCGAGCAGCAGGGCAAACGTCATTTGAGCCACCGAAGCCGTACCATAACTGGGTACATTGGAAACGACGATGCCGAGCCGTTTGGCGGCATCGATATCGATGATATTGTAGCCGGTGGCCGTCACGCCGATGTATTTCAGCGAGGGCAGGCTGGCGATCGTTTCGCCGGTGAGCGGTACCTTATTCGTCAATACGATCTCGGCTCCTGCGCAGCGCCCGACGATCTCTTCTGGTGCGGTGCGGTCGTGCAGGATGACCTCTCCGTATTTCCGCCAGGGTTCCCAGGACAGGTCGCCGGGATTCAACGTGTAGCCGTCGAGAACAATGATCTTCGTCATAAATGCTTATATGTGTCCTTCTGCCGGCGAGCAGCCTTCGGGTCGCGCGATTATTCGCCTTTGGCGCAAGGAGGCCGGAACTCATCCGGGGCGAATATAAACAGGAATTATCCATTTCAGCCAGTACGCCTGGGCCAAAACCATGCAACAAATGACGGACAGTAAAATAAAGCTGTGCCGGAGTGTGAAACGGAATAGGTCCGACTCGCGGCCGGTAAGTCCGCCTGCGGCCGCAGCCACGGCAATGGATTGCGGCGAGATCATTTTGCCGATGACACCTCCTGAAAGATTGGCGCCCACGGTGACGAGGGGGTCCACGCCGATGGACGTTGCTGTAGCAGATTGCAGTCTGCCGAAAAGGGCGTTGGAAGAAGTATCCGAGCCGGTGATGAAGACGCCCAGCCAACCGAGCACGGGGGCAAAAAAGGGAAAGAAAAGGCCCGTGCTGGCCAGGCCCCGCGCGATCGTTTGCGAAATACCCGAATCGTTGACGAGATAGGCGAAAGCGAGGACGATGGCGATCGTCAGTATCGGAAAAGAAAGCTGCCGAAGCGTTTCCCGGAAGACGACAACCCCCTGTTTCAGCGTCAGACCGGAGAACAGCAAAGAAAGGATCGAAGCGATCAGGATAGCCGTGCCCGCGGCTGAAAGGTAGTTGAACCGGAAGATATGCGCGACGGGTAAGCCATTGGATTCCCTGATCGCGTTGTGAAGACCCGGCACCGGAAATTGCACGGTACCGCTGGCGGTGAGCCAGCTCTTCACCGGTGGCAGGCCCCATATAATGATGGTCAGGGTGAGCGCGAGGAAAGGGCTTAGGGCCCAAAGGAGCCGCCGGTCGCCGAATAGCAGGGTTGCCTTGGGTGCGGGGGTCGGGGCGGGTGACTCAGTTTGACCGGTTGAGTGGGTGTGGCCGGGATCGAGGTTCGCACGTTGTTGCCGGAGCGCGGCCCTCTCGGGAATTGAGCCCGGGCCCGGTGGATGAGCGGCGCCATTTGGTGTTTCGGGGAAGGCGACTTCGCCGGGCATGGACGGGTAAAGCTTTGGCGGCGCGGGCTCGTGAGGAAAATGCCAGGTCGACCGCGGTTGCCAGAATTTCAGCAGGAGCAGCAGACTGATAATCGAACCGATCCCCGCGAGGACGTCGGGTAAGGAAGGCCCGAGGTAGTTGGCGGTGACGAACTGGATGAGCGAGAACGAAAGACCGGAAACCAGCGCGGCGGGGGCGACCTCCCGCGCTTTTTTGAAACCGGCCATCAGCACGACGATATAGAAGGGCAGCAAGGCGGACAGGAAGGGCAGCGTGCGTCCGACGATCTGTGAAATCGCCTGTTCCGGCAACGAGGTCACCTGCGACATGACTGTAACGGGTATCCCGATCGAGCCGAAAGCTACCGGAGCGGTGTTGGCGATCAGACAAAGACCCGCCGCATACAGCGGCTCGAAACCGAGAGCGGCAAGCATGGCTGCGGTGATCGCCACGGGCGCGCCGAAGCCTGCCGTCCCTTCGAGAAAGGAGCCGAAGGAAAAAGCGATGAGCAGCGCCTGTATCCTTCGGTCGGCGGTGATGCCTGCCATAAAATGGCGGATGACCTCGAACTGACCACTGCGGACCGTGATATTGAACAGAAAGACGGCCGTCAAAACGATCCAGCAAATAGGAAAAAGCCCGTAGGCCGCGCCGGTGATCGTGGACAACAGGGCGAGCCGGAGAGGCATTCGATAAACAGCGACGGCGATCAGTCCGGCCGCGGCGGTAGCCAGTATCCCCGCCTGCCAGCCGCGCATTTTCCGGATGATTAGCGCCCAAAAAATGACCAGGACGGGGAGGACAGCTACCAACACGGAAGCCATCAGGTTACGAAGCGGGTCGGTAGGTTGAAGCCAGGCCATGAATGAATATCGGCAAAAAATCGGAGGCGCGGCCGAAAATGTGGGGCAGTCCGATAGAAAGCTGGACAACGGCCCGCGGCACGGCGAAACCCGGAAGGGTTAGTTGAATATTTTGATGGCGGGCAGCTCGATGGTGAAGTTCGTTCCGTTGGCCTCGTCCGAAACCACGTGGATGGTGCCCTTGTGGAGGGCGACGATACGCTGGGCGAGCGCCAGGCCCAGACCGAAACCGCGGATGTTCGCAGTATCCTGCCCGCGGTAGAAGGGTTGAAAGATATCGTTTATTTCATCGGGCGCAATGACATTCCCGCGGTTGATGACCCGGATGTAGATCTTGTGCCAGGCAAAGCTCAGATCGACGACGGAAAGTTTGTCCGAGGAATACTTGCAGCCATTCTCGACGAGGTTCTTGATGGCGATGAACAGCAGTTCGCTGTTGCCAAAAACAACAAAATCCTTCTCATCCTCGGGGAATTCGCCAAAATCGAGTTGCACGCTGTATTCCGCATTGAGCTTCTTCACATCCGCCACCACTTTCATCAGGACCTCGTCGACCCGGACCTCGTTCAGTTCGATACCGCCCTGGGAGCCGGTCTTGGCGATTTCGAGCAGGCTTTTAGTCAGCTGGCGCATTTGCTGAACATCCTCGCGGACGGAAGCCAGGACCTGTTTGTACTCGTCCGCGGAACGTTCCTTTTGCAACACGACTTCCACCTGGCTGCTGACCGAGGTAAGCGGGGTCGAAAGCTCGTGAGAAGCATTGGAAATGAACCGCCGTTGGATGGCAAAGGCTTCCTGGAGACGGCCGAGCAGGTCGTTAAACGTGTTGGCCAACTGGCTCATCTCGTCCTGGCCCGTCCCCGCCCGAATGCGGTGCGAGAGATCATAGGAAGAAATCTCTTTCACCTCGCGGATGATCTGGGCGATCGGTCGCAACAATTGCCGGGCAAAGAGCAGGCTTACCAGGGCGGTCAGACATACCCCCAGGACGAGACTGATCGCCAGGATCTTATTCAGCGTGGCCACTCTTTCCAGGCCTTCGTCGTCATGACCGGCGACGACCACGATAAAGTCCCGCTTTTCCGCTTCGCGGTGAAGGGCCACGGCCTCGAGGTTCCCCAGCGAGAAGTAGGTTTCACCTTTGATCTTCGTTTCCTGCAGGACGTTTTGGGAGACCGATAACGGCGGAGCCCCCGGCATATCAAAGCGGTATAGGACCTTGCCGTAATCCGTATAGATGACTATGCTTCGGGAGGAGATCAGTCCGACGATGGACGCGGTGTCCATCCTTCTTAAGAGGCCGAACGCGCTGTCGCCCATCAGGGAATACAACTGCATATTGTAGGAAGCCCTTGACCGGAGCCGTTTCTCGTAGACCTGTTTCCGCTCCAGTTTGGCAAAATAATAGACCGAACCCGTCAGCAGCGAAATGATCGCCGTGACCAGGAGGGTGAACAGGAGCATTATCTTATAGCGGATCTTCACGGTGGTGCTATCGGGTGGTCCCGGGCGGCGGGCTACCTGCCCGCCAGAGGGTCAGGGGTTTTCCTTCAGCACATACCCCATCCCTACCTGGGTGTAAATGAGCTTGGACGAGAAATCCTTTTCTATTTTCTTCCGGAGGAAGTTTACGTAAACATCGATGACATTGGTCTTGGTGTCGAAGTCGATATCCCAGACATTCAGGGCGATATCGATACGGGAGACGACTTTATTCTTATTCCGGATAAAATATTCAAGCAGCTGGAACTCCTTTGCTGTCAGGGGGATGTTCCGGCCCTCGCGGGAGACTTCTTTGCTGTCGAGGTTCATGATCAGGTCGCCTACGCGCAGGATATTGGTCCCAACGCCCGGCTGATGATGCAGGCGTTTGAGAAGGGCGCGGATCCGGACCAGCAATTCCTGGAAATCGAAGGGTTTGACGATATAGTCGTCGGCGCCCGCCTCGAACCCCTCGATCTTGTCTTCGGTGGTATTCATGGCGGTGAGCATGATCACCAGGATGTCCTCGTTGTAGCTGCGGATATGCCGGGCGAGCTCGTAACCGTTCAGCAGGGGCAGGTTGATATCGAGAATGGCCAGATCGTACGGATTTCCATCAAACAGCTTTCGGCCCGCTATTCCGTCGTAGGCTACGTCGACATCGAAATGGTGTTCGGACAGCCCCTTTCGCAGGGATTCAGCTATTTTCTTCTCATCTTCAACCAATAAAATCTTTGTCTCTGCCATAATATAAATATATCGATTCCCATGGTTCCGGGGGGGCGGGCTCGATTAAAAACAAATTAAACCGATTTAGCAAAAAAATGTTTGGGTGTATTGCAATATGCCAAAAAAAAATGTAAATTTTGTAAACTCTTCCTATTCTTCAACTCGTAGAAATCCCAATTGCTGGCTACCTGAATATATCCTGGAGAAAGCAAATTTAAAATCTAAAAAAGGGGGGTTGCTATGAAATTTCGCGAGTCGCCGTATATCAACCGGCGGAAAAAAACGATCGAGTTTTACGTTCATCATCTGAATGTGACATCCGCAGCCCACATCAGCCTGGCAGGCTCTTTCAATCATTGGGCGCCGGACGAATTGCAAATGGCTCCGGCAAAAGATGGTTTCTGGAAGATCTCCATTCCAATGTTGCCCAAAGGCAAGTATTACTACAAGTTTCTGGTCGACGCCAAGATGTGGATGGAAGACATCGAGAACCGGCTTCGGGAGCCGGATGGCGTGGCGGGATGGAACAGTGTATTGACCGTGTAAAAACGCAGTTCAGCGGCCTCCTTCGGAGGCCGTTTGTTTTAGGAGTTATTATAGATCTTGTAAACCGGTTCGCGCAGCGCATTCCCTTCTTCGCTGCAAATAAAATCCATCAGAGCCGCGATCTCCTCCGGACGGACCCAGGCCGACGGGTCGGCATCGGGCATGCTTTGGCGGTTGACGGGAGTGTCGATCGTCGACGGAGCGATCACCGATGCTACCACATTCTTTCCTTTCGCCGTAGCGTTTAGCAGGCGGGCAAGTTCGAAAAGCAGGGATTTGCTGAGTGCATAGGCCAGCGCATGTTTTCCCTGTTCGGGTATCAGCGCGGTACGGGCGCCCATGAATACCAGGCGCCCATTGCCATTCCCCAGCATATGCCGGAACAGCGGACGCGCAAAATTCCAGGTGGTCTCGAAATTCAGCGCATACAGTTTCCGAAGCGCCCCGCCATCCGTGGCGGCCAGGTCGCCCATTGCGAAACCGCCGACCAGCAGCAGCGCCGCGTCGATACGGCCATACAGCGCGATGATCTCGTCCGCGAAGGCGCCAACGGCCTGTTCGTCGCCGGCATCGACCGATCTCAGCTCGAAATTCTCATGGCCCGCCGCAAAACCGAGGTGGGTCCCGGACTGGTCGACGGCAATGACCTTATGGCCGTTGTCGAGAAATTTCCTGACGGTGACGGCACCCAGATTACCGTTGGCGCCGGTGATGAGAATGGTCTTTTGCATAACGACCTATTAGAAGATGAGCGGCTATTTGGCCAATAACACTTCCAGCATCTTGTCGGCGACCAACTGGTTGCCGGCATCGTTGAGGTGGACCCGGTCGACGGTCAGGATGCCGGACTCTTTGTTACCGGGGTTGTTCTTCAATTCGTAATTGTGGAATATCTCGCGGAGGTCTACCAGGCCGCAATGGAATTTCTGCGCGAGATTTCGGATCACCTGCGAATACGCGTTCAGGTCTCCGTCCTGCCGGTTGGTAAAATCGGTCCGTTCCCCGATAACGGCGGGGGTACAGAGGATGGTGCGGATATGCCGGTCGAGGAGTTCGTTGATGATCGCGGTATAGAATTTTTCGAACTTGTCGATATCCGTTCCTGTGCCGAACATCGCCTTGTGCCAGACGTCGTTGACCCCAATGTAGATGAATACGACATCCGGATTCTGAGCCAACACGTCGTCATCCATGCGCAAATAGAGGTCATAGATCTTGTTGCCGCCGACGCCGGCGCCGATGAGCGAATAGGCGTTGGAAAGATTTTTCTGGCCAAGGGCCTCGGTCATTTTCACGATATAGCCTCCCGGTTTGGCGCCCTGTTCGGTAATGGAATCGCCGAAAAAGATCACTTTCTGAGGTTTGCGGTGGAAAGAACTGAGCAAGCTGGTGGAGGCGAAAAGAGCGAGAAGCACAGCCGTTCGGGAGAGGGTTCGCATATGGAACGTTATTTTATGCCAAACCTACGGTAAAATCTTTAAATACGCGACAGCAACCATGGATTCACAATTCATATCGTCCATTCAATTTTCGACATTTCGCGGGATGCAAGGTTCTTATCGATCAGTTGTTGCAGCGACGCAACCGAGGCCGCCGAACTACCTTCGTCTTCGGGGGTGTTGACGACATAGTCGAGCAGCTGGTCGATCGTGGTAGTGGCCACGTGCATCCTGGTATCCGATGAGGCATAATAGATATAGACTTTGCCGTCGTCATCCGCGATCCAGCCGTTACAGAAGACCACATTGGAGACGTCGCCGACCCTTTCTTCGCCTTTTGGCGCAAGGAAGTAGCCTCCGGGTTTGTAGATGACCCGTGTGAGATCTTCCGGATCGGTCACGAAAAGATAGAGCGTATACCGGAGGCCGGCGGCGGTATTCCGAACGCCGTGTGCAAGGTGCAGCCAGCCCAGTCTCGTCCGGATAGGCGCCGGTCCCAGGCCGTTCTTGGCTTCGTTGATCGTATGGTAGAGGCGGGGATCGATAATGGTCTCTTTTTCGATGACGGCGTGTGTGATGGAATCGGAAAGACCGAACCCAACGCCTCCTCCGGCGCCCGCGGTGAAGAAATTATCCTGCGGACGCGTATAAAAGGCATATTTTCCGGCAACAAATTCCGGGTGCAGCACGACGTTGCGTTGCTGCGGCGAGCCGGTTCGCAGATCGGCCAGTCTTTCCCAGGTGGCCAGGTCGCGGCTGCGCGCTATCCCGCATTGCGCCACCGCCGCCGACTGATCGGAGGAAGGGGCATTGGGGTCCTTGCATTCGGTGCAGAACAGCCCGTAGATCCAACCGTCTTCATGACGGGTCAGCCGGATGTCGTAAATGTTCGTTTCGGGCTCCCCTGTCCCCGGCATATGAATGGGAGAATCTCGGAACCGGAAATTGTCGATGCCGTTGGGGCTGTCGGCGATCGCAAAAAAAGACTTGCGGTCGCATCCCTCTACCCTTACGACCAGTGCGTACCGGTCTTTCCATTTAATGGCGCCGGCATTGAATACGCCATTGATGCCGAAGCGTTCCATCAGGAACGGGTTGGCGGACTGATCCAGATCGTAGCGCCAGAAAAGAGGCGTGTGAGCCGCCGTTAGTACCGGGTTCTTATAACGCAGGAAGATACCGTTGCCCGGCAAACGCGGCTCGTTGGGTCTTCGGACGAGCTCCGCATATTGCTCATTGAGTTGCGCCAGCCGCTCGTAAAATTGATGTCGTATCATGTGGTCAGTTTAGTAACTGGTAGTTAATATTCCTTAAGCCTTTCCCACCAGGTCCTTTTAAGGACGAGGACAATACCCGCCAGCAGCGCGCTACTCACCAACAGGGGCACGCCTTGTCCCAAAACGATGTACATCGGCAACAGCGTAAGGCATAATTGACCGACGATGCCGAGCGTCACATTGAACATGTCGCGCCGAAAGTTGCCGTTCGCTTCGAATGCCGGGTCCTCTTTAACGATTTCGGCGTGGATCGGTTTCCACCACCCCCATGGCCGCACGGTACCGTAGAACGCTTTTAGTACACCGATATCGGTTGGTGCGGAGCTGTACGAGCCGAAGATCGAACCGGCCATGGAAAGCAGGAAGATGACGGGCCAGAAATAGAGGTCGAGTCCATGGAGAATGCCCTTGAATTTGAGGAACGCCAGCGCAATAGCGGGAATAATCCCCGCGAGCATGCCCCAGAAATAGCCTCCGGCATTGAAGCGCCACCAATGCCATTTCAGCAGGTTGGCGGCGGCATAACCTCCCCACAGTCCCGAAACGATCCACTGCAGAATGGTATTAACATCCTCGACGAAGAGCCCGAGCGTGATCCCGATCGCAACCACGGCGATACCGGCGAGGTAATTCATCCGGATCGTTTGACGGTTGGAGGCCGAAGGGTTGATGTACTTTAAGTAAATGTCGTTGACGAGGTAAGCCTGCGCCGCATTGAGCGTCCCGGCGAATGTGCCCATGAAGGCGCCCAGTAAACCCGTCAGGACCAGGCCTACTAGGCCCACCGGTAAAAAGGAATTGATCGTCGCAGGTAGTATCTTTTCGAAATCCGTGCCGGCCGGCGTCTGCAGATCACCGCTGATGTTGTGATAATACAACAGCCCGAGGACGGTCAGGCCGATGACCATCGCGTAACGTACCGGCAACAGGATGATGGAAACGAAACCGCTCATCTTGCCGGCCTCCTGCGGACTGCGGGTGCTCAGCACTTTTTGCATGTCGTAGTTTGGCGCGGGACCCGCGAGGCTAACCGCGATCCCTTTGAACAGCATCATCATGAAGAACAGGCTGAAAAGCGAGAAGCCGTCATCCCGTATCTTACGGTTGGCGTCGTCCACGATGGCTTTCCAGTCAAGACCCAGTTTCCATCCAAAAAAAGGGTTCGACCAGCCGCCCGGGACATGCAGCCCGTTCGGCTGCTGATGCAGACGAACCATAGCGACTACAGCTACGCTGATGCAAGCAACGGTCATGATCAGGTATTTGATGACGTCCCCGAGGACGATGCTGTGCATACCGCCCAGAACCGCATAGAAGACGGCAAATAATGTGAAGATGATCCCATACAGATGCGGCACATAGGCAGGCGAAAGATGAATAGGGATATAGGGGCTGACCGCTTTCCAGGGGATGAAGATCTGAATGAACTTACCCAGACCGACGAAGCCATAGGCGATGAAACCCAGACAGCTGAGTAAAGCGAATGCCACTACGATATTGTGCGACGACCGGACCCAGGGACCCGATTTTCCGAAGCGTGTCGCCAACCATTCGGCACCGGTGGTAGCGTTGGACCGCCTTAGCCAGCGGGAAAGATAGACCATCATAAAGACCTGGTTGAACACCGGCCACAGCCAGGGTATCCAGATGCTTTTCATGCCATAGACGAAACAAAGGCTGACCATCCACATCGTACCCGAGATGTCGAACATGTCGGACGCATCACTGAGGCCCAGCATATACCAGGGAAGCGACCTACCCCCTAACAGATAGTTCACCTTGCTGCGCGAGGCCTTCTTCCGCATTCTCCAGCCGATGACGACCATGGTCAGGAGATAGGCAAGGATGATGGCAAAATCGGCTGGTCGCAATTTCATTCAGGTAAAATAGCAATTTCTCACATAGCTGACCGGTGAAGATAGCGAGCAACCGTTCGATCCAGGTACTACTTTTTTATCCCAAAATTGATCTTTTCGATCAGGCCCGGTGCGCATGGAAACCTATCCTCCTGATAAATAGCAGATTGTCAATTTAAGTGGTTTGTACTTCCGGGATATACTTTTTTATCCCATCTTTGTTTTCAATTGACGATTGCCGGAACGTACTTTATTCTTATACCTAAACAGACGATTGCTTTATGAGTACGAACATTATCCGTGAGATCACGCCATTGACTCAACACGACTGCTTTACCATCTTTTCCCGGGTCAAAAGAGAATTTACCTTTCCCTTGCATTACCACGACGAATTGGAATTGAATCTGATCCTGAATGCCAAGGGTGCGCGACGGATCGTCGGCGATCATATCGACACCATCGACGACATGGAACTGGTACTCGTCGGGCCAAATCTTTATCATGCCTGGTTTACGCATCAGTGCAAAAGCGATGAGATCCGAGAGGTGACGATCCAATGGCATAAGGACCTTTTCGAAGAAAAATTGCTCCGGCGAAACCAGCTCGCCTTTATCCGCAACATGATGGACCGGTCGCAAAGGGGCATCCTATTCTCCCGGGAGGCCGCGTCGGCGTTGACGCCCCGGATCCTTTCGCTCAATCAGAAGAACGGTTTTGATTCGGTGCTGGAATTGCTGTCGATCCTTCATGACCTCTCGATCTCGCGCAACATGCGGACGCTGTCGGAC
>DASZYU010000033.1:0-7793 GCA_035545215.1 Puia sp. | reverse complement strand
ACCGATGCGCCCAGCCCCTGGCAGGTGACGGTCATCCACGGTCTGCCCAGGGAATCTTTGGTCCAGGTCCATCCGCCGTTCCACGGCGGCCGCCGGGCCTCGGTCGGAGTGCCGGAAAAATAAATACGCACCGTTCGCACGGATCCGATCGGATGTTTTGGGGTTTTTACATGCCAGGCATTCCCTTCTTGTGTGAAGGCCAGCGCCCGGTGGTTGTCGCCGAAGACGCTGTCGATGTGCAACGGCGCCTGCAGATCGATCTGCATGGCGGGCTGGACGGCGCTCACCACTTTGTACGTGATGAGGTCGTCGCCGGTCGTGGTTTTGGTGGGATAGTCCGGTTTCACCGTGATGTCGTACCGTTGGATATCCCACCAGGTCCTTTCGGGGCCATCGGTGCCGCGGAGCGTATCGGCGTGCGTGAAGACCTTGTGCTCGTACTCGTAGCGCGCGCGTTCGATCATGCGTTGGCGGCGGGCGCGCAGGCTGTCGGGGTTCTGCGGAACGTCCCGCTGTTGATTGGGCTGCGCCGTCCGGGCGGTCCGGCCCCGGCCTGCCTGGGCCAGACAAAGCAGCGGTGCGGATAAACACAGGGCCGGCAATATGCACTTTAATTTCATATACGATTGGCAATTTATGGCATCCAGAACAGCTTTGAAGTGACCACGTCGCCTCCATTGATCGTTTTGGCCGCCGCGGACCAGTTCGCGGGGTTGGCGGTCTGTTCTTTCAACGGGTAGTAAAAGCGTTTGGGCATGGTCGTGATCGCCCCGATTGGAGGCGAAACGGCGTCGATGTTCGGCTGGCCGAGACGACGGATATCCGTCCACGCATCCCAGCCGCGGTTGACCTCGGCGATCCATTTCTGGTAGCCGATCTTTTGCTTGTAGTCGCCGGCCGCCGTCGTGTAGGCTACCGCGGGTTGCGCGAGATACGCAGCGGCGTCGCCCGCGCTGCCGCCCCAGAAGGTGATCGAGGCGGTGACGCCCGCGTCATAATACTGTTCCGCCGTGTTGCCGCCGGTGAGGAACCCGCGTTCGACCGCCTCGGCCAGCAAGAACTCGGTTTCGGCGTAATCGAGCAGGTCGCTGGGATAGGTCGCCGCCGTCCATTGCGCGGAGAACGTCGACAGCAAGGGCGCGGAATTGGAAGCGCCAGCCACGCCGCCTTTATACGTGCCGTCCGTGGCTTTCGTCCAGTACAACGGCAGACGCGGGTCGTTCCAGTTGTTCATCGTCGTGACGAGCAGACCACCCGGGCAGAAATCGTGCCGGCCGCTGTTGATCACCGCCTGCCAGATCGGGTTGGTGTTGCCCGTCGGCGAAGACTGGTAGGTGACCTGGGCATTGTCCGTGTTCGCGGTGAACACGCCGGTCGCTACGGCCTCCTGCACCTTCTTGCCGGCCGTGGAAGGATCGGTGTCCGCGAGCAGCATCGCCATCTTCAGCTTCAGCGTCGCGGCGAATTTCTTCCATTTGGCGATGTTGCCCTTGTAGACCTGGTCGGCGGCACCCATCGATGCCGATGTCGTCGCCGCGCTCAGTCCCGCGATACAGGTATCCAGCCGGGTCAGCAGGTCGAGGTACACGGTTTTGGCATCGTCGTATTTCGGATAAGGGATGGTGCGGCTCTCGGCCTGCGAGTACGGGATATTGCCGTAGGTGACAACGAGGATATCGTAAGCATAGACCTCCAGGATATCGGTAATGATCAGGTCGTTCCGCAAGGTCCCGGGGTCCTTGACCGTGGTCGGAAAGGCGGCCTTGGCATCCGTCAGATTGTTGAGGATGGAGCTGTACATCGCCGCCCAGAGGTTATCCGGTGCGTTGTAGGCGCTGAGGATATAACGCGCCTCGGTCGTATAGGTAGTCTCCGTCCAGGTTTGCGAGAAAACACGGAACGGCATGACGCCGATGCTGGTCGTGGTATAGTTGTCGGAAAGGTTTTTCTCCCCGGCGAGGAAAAGCGCGGTGGCAGGCACCGACACCGCCGCTTTCGTATTGATGTTGAGGTTTTGTATGTTCTTGGTGCAGGATGAGACCATCACCGCCAACAGACATAGAATAGATAGGTTCCGCATGGGAAAAATGTTTTAGATCGTTTCAGAATTTGACTTTGACTTTGAAACCGTAGGTCCTGAACACGGGGTAAGCTCCAGACTGGAAACCCATCGAGCCGTTCGCCCCATACGCGCCGCTGATCGGAACACCCTGCTCGGGGTCCGAGTCAGGCAGGTTCTTGTGGATGATCCAGAGATTCCTTCCCGTCAGCGAAAGATCGATGCCTTTGACGAATTGCGCGTTACCCGAGAGCAACCTCTGCGGGATCGACCAGGTCAGGTTCAGCTCTCGCAGCTTGATATAGCTGGCGTCGTAGATATAGGTCCGGGCCGCCTCGTAATAATCCGAGCTCCAGGGATAGGCGGATTGCCCGCTCGCGGCACTGCCGTTGATATCCGATGCGTCGACCAGGACCGTATTTACCTTCCCGTCGGCGGTGACGCCGGGGAACAGGTAGCCGCCTCCCTGCGCAAGCGGGGCCCGCACGCCGACGCCGTTCTTATTATACCCGCCCGTGTGCGGTGTCAGACCGGCGGATGCGCCATAGTCCTGGTCCAGCGAGTAGACCGAGCCGCCCTTGTGGATATCGATCAGGAAACTGAACGAGATATTCTTGTAACGGAAACTGTTGTTGATGCCGCCGATCCAGTCCGGGTTGATGTTGCCGATATCCGACAGCCGGTTGCTGCTCTTGATCGGGTAACCGTTGGCATCGATCAATACCTTGCCCTGGCCCAGCGTATCCGTCTGTCCCTGGCTGTTCAGGTATTTGTAATCGCTGCCGCGGAGGATACCATAAGCGCCGCCTTTTTCGGCCACGAGCTGGACGCTGTTCTGATAGGAGGAGATCAGGAACGAAGGCTGGTTATTGTAGAGACTGATGATCTTGCTCTTGTTGGTCGACCAGTTGATCGTCATGTCCCAGGCGAATTCGCGCGTCCTGACGGGAGTAAGGTTCACCGTTAGCTCGATCCCCTTGTTCTGAACTGTCCCGCCGTTCACGTAGAACGACGAGTAGCCGCTGCTGTTGGACACCGTTATCGGCATGATCTGGTTGATCTGCTGTGCGTGATAATATGTCGCATCGAAGCTTACCCTGCCTTGCAGGAAGGACATCTCGGCGCCCACCTCATAGGTCTGGTTCCGCTCGGGTACGAGGTTCGCGTTGTTGTTGGTCGTCGGCGCGGAAAAGATGGTCTGTCCGTTGAAAGGCGTGCCCGCCGTATAAGTATTCAGCAGTGCAAAATAGGGAGCGTCGCCGCCGACCGAGGCATAGTTAACGCGCAGTTTGCCATAGCTGAGCCATTCGGCATCGGGCATCAGTTTCGAGAAGACCCAGTTGGCGGAGACCGACGGATAATAATAGCGGTTATTGAGCACCGGCAGGGTGGAGGACTTATCGCCCCGGATCGTCGCGTCCAGCGTGACCATGTCCTTCCAGCTCAGGGTGGCGCCGGCGAACAGGCCGTCGACCTCTTTTGTCAGAAGGCTCTCGGAGGGCGCGTTGGGCGTATTCACCGAATTGGCGAGGGCGTACAGTCCCGGCACGACCAGCCCGCCGTTGGTGGAAGCGCTGATCGACGAGTAGACGGTCTGCCGGATATTCCCTCCCAGGAGGGCCTTCAGGTTAAAGGACTCGCCGAGGTTTTTGTCGAAATTGGCGAGGAAGTCATAGTTGGTCTCGGTATTCGCCAGGTTGGTCCTCGTGTAGCCGGGAGTGCCATAGGTGCCGACATTGTAATGCGTCTCGACCATCTGGTTCCAGGCGTCGCGCGAAACCCTGCCCATGATATTAAGAAAGGACGTAGCCTTCCAGTTGAGCGTCGCATAACCGAAATACCGCTGGCGGCTGTCGGTTTCGGGGTTCATATTGCGGACCCAGTAGGGGTTGTCGTGAAAATTCGGTTTGGTGATGCTGCCGGGCGCATTGAGCGTATACGCGCTGGTCTGCCAGTTCCACGTGGCATTGGTCAGCGTCCGGAAATAGTCCGCCTTCTGTTCGTGCAGATCGATGTCCGTCTCCCACCACTGGCGGAAGTCGGTCATGGGGTTGTATTGCGTTCCGTTGCCGGGCGCATAGCCATAGCCGAAACGGCCCACCCCGATGTCTTCGGTATAATTAAACTCGCCGATGGCGGTCAGGTTGTGCGCCAGGTTGTAGCTCGCCCCGAAAACGAGCGAGTTCTTCAGGACGCTGCTGTTGGGCAGATAGCCTTTGTCCGTGCTGCGTGTATAACCCAGTTTGAACGTGCCCTTGTCGCCGCCTCCATCGGCAAAGACGCTGGTGGTCGTGGTGATCGGCGTCTCGAAATAATCGGTCGGTTTATAGAACTGGGCCGGTTGCCAGGGTTTCGCCTTGCCCCAGTTGGGATTGCCGGGCGAGAATGCGTCCCATTGATAGACCATCAGGTTTTTGTCGTAGGCCGGTCCGGTCTCCTGGTCGATATCGGTCTGGACGATCTGCACGGGTTGGCCGTTGCTGAATTGCGTGGGCAGCCAGTAGAAGAAGGGATTCGGATTGCCGCCGATGGCGCCGTTGCTGCCGTCGCCCTCGCCGTACTGGAGCTGGTACCTGGGCAGTGTGCTCGCGTCGGGTGTGCCGGTCGTGACGCCAAAATCGACGACGATCCCCAGGCCCTTGTTGAGCCGGGAACCGCGTTTGGTGGTGATGAGGATAACCCCGTTCGAGCCGCGCGAGCCATAGAGCGCGGAGGCGGCGGCTCCTTTCAGGACGCTCACCGACTCGATATCGTTCGGGTTGATATCGGACACCGCGTTGCCGAGGTCGTAGCCGCCGGTGGAGTTGTTGCTGTTATCGTACGGCACGCCGTCGACGACAAACAGCGCCTGGTTGCTTTGCGTCAGCGATTTCATCCCGCGCAGGATGACGTTGTTCGAACCGCCCATGGTGTTGCTCGACGTGACCTGCAGACCGGCCACCTTACCCGACAGGTTGTCGACGAAATTGGTGGTCACGACCTTGTTCACCTGGTCGCCGCTGATCTGCTGTGTAGCGTAGGGGAGAGAGTTCCTGGTCCTGCGGATACCCAGCGCCGTGACGACGACCTCGTTCAGCGATTCGGTGCTCCGGCGGAGCGTCACGCTGATGTCGTTGCGGTTGCCTACCCTGATCTCCTGGGATTCGAAACCCACGTTGGTAAACTGCAGGATGTCCGTGGGCGCCGCGGTGATGCGGAAAGACCCGTCCTCGCCGGTATTGACGCCGGCGCGTGTGGATCGGAGACGGACGCTGACATTGGGGATCGGGGCACCGGCAGAATCGACGACCTTACCGGTGATCGTCCTTTTCTGGGCGCTGGCGTTAATATATAGCAACGAGGCTATAAGCAGGCATAACGCACTGAGGAGCCGTTTTCTCATGGCAGGTGTGTTTGGTGATTAGTTAGTATATAAAGCTTACTAACGAATGTACTCCACCCCCATGCGCGGTACTTCCTTATTCTTGATCGGTTATTCCCGAATATTAGCCTGCGCGTCGCCGCGGTTGCGCGGCGCGAAATAACGCAGCGCGGAAATCTTCATCCGGCCGGATCGCCCGTGTGTCTCCGCCAGGCCTATGCGCCGAGCGTCTCCGCCAGGCCTATGCGCCGAGCGTCTCCGGTTCACCACGCCTGCTCTTTTTGGAACGAGAGGATCAGGATGATCCCGCTGAGCAAACCGGAAAGACCGATGAATTGCTGACTCTCCATCGGCAGCATACTGTACAGGAACAGCACCTGTCCGAGCACGAGGAAAATACAAAAAGCGGTGATGACGATGCGGCGCAACATGCGCTTCGAAGAACCCTTAAATAAGCCGAGCAGCGAGATGAGGGAAAAAAAGATACCCACCAGTGTTGTCATAGTGTAATGGTTTTTTCATTGGATACAGAATAGTGGCCCCGGATGGAACGTTTGTTCCTGCCGGCGGCAGGAAGCCGTTCGAAGGCTTGCGCCCGGCGACCGCGGGTATTGGATTAGTATTCCAATATACGACCCGGCGGTCCGTTCCGCAATAGGTAATTTGCGCGGTAAGTCGGCGACCCGCGCCCCGATTTTTCCCGATGTCGCCACGGAAATTACGGTGGCCGGAGACCCGAATGGGTCTTACAGCGTTTGCAACAGGCGGGCGGGGCTGCGTTACAGCGTCCCCAGCAAGCGTGCGGCGGGCACGCTCAGGCCGTCGGCGAGCACGAAGATGACCGTGATCGGGATATCCTGCTGCCCTGCCTCGATGCGGGCGATATACCCGGACCCGAGTCCGGTGCGGGAAGCCAGTTCCGCGATCGAAAGACCCCGCTCCTCGCGCAATTGCGACAACCGCCTGCCGAATGCCGACAGGGCGTCCTCCTGTTTGTCCATAAACAAGCGTTGTGAATTGAAAAATGAGCAATCGAGTTGGAAGGACGCAAAGGACGGTCATCCTTTTACGGAAAAGGCGCATCTTTAACCAACGGTACCCGGGGAACCGAAGGTCCGCTAGAGTTCCGCCGGTTCGTATTCGAGCAGGGTGGCTGGCTGCGCTTCGAGCGCCACGGCCAGTTGCAGGAGAGTAGTAAGGGTAATATTGATCATCCCCTTTTCGATCTTGGCGATCTTGCTGTTGTCGATGCTGCACGCGTAAGACATTTCGCGGAGACTGAGACCCTTGTCTTTGCGCAATTTTCTGAGGTTCTCTCCGAACCGCTTCAAAATTTTCTTGTCGGCTGGCGTGATCATTTGCTGTCTGTTGGTCTTGGTGAGGGCGTAAGGTGGAAGATTTTTTGAAACATTTTGGGGTCTTATAAGGCCGCAAATAAAATTTAATAATTCGTTCATCAAAACGCAGCCTGCGCGGTGATGACAGGGAGGATCCCGGGCAAAAAGGTGAAAAAAATAATGGTCATTCGGCGGTCGGGCCGCGCGCTGCGGTGATTCCCGGGTCGGCGGTCGGGCCGCGGAGCGATTTTTGACCGATAGGACTGTCGCGACGGCGATCTTCTATCAGCGGTCGGGCCGCGTAGCGACGGCAATCTTCGAATCGGCGGTACCGTAGTACAGGAACCAGCGGTGCTCCAGCCGCGCGAGACCTTCGATAAAGCAGACCGAGTTCACCTGTCCCGTCAACTCATACGGTTTATCGGGACGCAGGAACCAGGTGTCGAGACGGTGCAGCAAATGGGTCGGGTCGGCGCTGTCAAACAAGGCTTGCGACGCCGTATAGGTGCCTTCCGGCAGCGTGCGGTCGCCGATGGAGGGAACGTTCCGGCTGTTGTACAGCAGCAGGATGCCGTTGGGCGTCAGCATGGCCGGCGGGCCCGACTCGACGAGGTCGCTGTCGAATTTGCCTTTGCGCGTAGGGAGCGCGATCCGTAGGTCCGGCATCTCGCGCGCCTGTCCCCGCAACGGGACCGGACCGGCCTCGCCCGGCGCCTTTTCGACGGGGGTCCAGTCCACGAGGTTGTCGCTGGTGGCTGCCCAGATGTACTGGTCGCCCCAATACATCCAGTATTTGCCGCGGATCCGTGCGGCCACGACGCGGCCGTCCGTATACCTGGAGACGATGCTGCCCGATTTGGACCACTTGTCGAGATATTTTCCATGATAGGCCTTTGCAAACGCGGGCCCGTGTTTCGTCCAGTGAAGGAGGTCGGTGGAGACGGCGACCATCAGCCGCGCGGTATGACCGTCAAAGGCGGTATAGGTCATGTAATAAACTCCCTTCCCGTCCTCGACGACGCGCGGGTCTTCGCAC
>DASZYU010000032.1:0-8051 GCA_035545215.1 Puia sp. | reverse complement strand
GTAATCCGGGTTGCTGTTGAGGGCCATGAAGAGATGACGGAACTGCTGCTGGTAAGCTGTCGTGGTCTTTTCGGCTACCAGGCGTTTGTTATCGATGATCTTTTTCAGGCTCAGCAGCACCTGGTTGGGGTTGACGGGTTTGATCAGGTAGTCGGTGATCTGGCTCCCGATGGCGTCGTCCATGAGGTTTTCGGTCTCGTTCTTCGTGATCAGCACGACGGGCGTTTGTTGGTTGGCCTCTTTGATCTTGGCAAGGGTCTCCAGACCGGTGATTCCCGGCATCGTCTCGTCCAGGAGTACGACATCGATGGGGTTTTCCTTTACATAGTCGATGGCATCGAAGCCATTGGTCAGCGCTTTTACCTCATAGCCTTTGTTTTCCAGGAAGAGTATCTGGGAATGAAGACTTTCAATTTCGTCGTCGACCCAGAGTATTTTTGCTAGTGGCATATCTGCACAAACTACAATTTCCCCGCCAATTTTAATTACATTTGAAGATTCACCCGGTCGATTTTAACAAAAACCTAAGCCGCCGGAGACGGCTTGTCCGGCAGGACAGACAGTTAGCGCAAAAAATCAAAGGAATGGCCACGTCAGCACGAAAGATCATCAACGATCCGGTATACGGCTTTATCACCCTGGATGAGCCGCTGTTGCTCAATATCGTTGCGCACCCTTATTACCAGCGGCTGCGACGGATCCACCAGATGGCTTTTGCGCACCTGGTCTACCCCGGCGCGGTCCATACGAGGCTGCACCACTCATTGGGCGCATACCATCTCATGTGCAACGCCGTGGCCCAGTTACAGCGCAAGGGTTTCGAGATCACGGACGAAGAAGCGCTCGGGGTGAAAACGGCGATCCTTTTACACGACATCGGCCACGGGCCATTCTCGCATGCCCTGGAGAACGTCGTTATCCGCGGGCTCGACCACGAAGCCTTATCGATGCTGATCATGCGGGTACTGAACGAGGACCTGGCCGGACAGCTGGAAACGTGCATCCGTATTTTTACGAACACCTATCCCAAACCGTTCCTCCATCAGCTGGTCTCCGGTCAACTGGACATGGACCGGATGGATTACCTGACGCGGGACAGCTTTTTCACCGGCGTCTCCGAGGGGGTGATCGGCTACGACCGCATCCTGAACATGCTGACGGTCCGGGATGGAGCGCTTATGGTGGAAGAAAAAGGCATTTATTCGATCGAGAAATTCCTTGTCTCCCGCCGGCTGATGTATTGGCAGGTGTATTTGCACAAGACCGTGCTGTGCGCGGAGAAGATGCTGGTGCGGATCTTCGAAAGGGCCCGGGAGCTGATCGGCCTGGGCATACCGGTCGCTTCCTGTTCGCCGGTGCTGGATTTCTTTTTGCAGGAATCGGAGAAGGGGGGTTCGGTCGAGCGCAACCTGGACAAGTTCTGTCTGCTGGACGACCACGACGTCATGGGGACGATCAAGAACTGGATGTTCCATTCCGATACCGTCCTGGCCCTGTTGTCGCGCGACCTTATCGATCGCCGGCTGTTAAAAGTTCGGTTGCAGGCAACTGCGTTCGACGACAGCCTCGTAATGGGAATGCGGGAAGACCTGAGCCGGCGCCTGGGCATCACCCCGGAAGAGGCCCGGTATTTCGTTTTCACGGGAGCGGCCGTCAACACAACCTACGACCCGGGTGACGAGCGAATCAATATCCTGTTCAGGGACGGGTCTGTCAGAGACATTTCGCTGGTCGACAATGCGCTGATCCATCAAACCCTGGCAAGCACCGTTAAAAAATTTTATCTTTGTTTTTTGAATATTTAAACTATGCAATTCTCCGCCGCCCAGATAGCACTGCTGACCAATGGTAAGACCGAAGGGGATCCGCTTGCCGCGGTGGGTTCGTTCGGCAAGATCGAAGAGGCCGTCGCCGGCCAGCTGGCTTTCCTGGCCAATCCCAAATACGAGGAATACCTGTATACGACGGGCGCAAGCGTCATCATCGTGAATGAGACGCTGGAGCTGAAACAGCCCGTAAACGCCACACTGATCCGCGTCCCGGACGCTTACACCGCCTTTGCGAACCTGCTGACGAAGTACCAGGAGATCGTTGCGCAGCAGCTGACGGGCATACAGGAGCCTTCGTACCGGAGCGCTACCGCCCGCATCGGCGAGAACGTTTTTATCGGGGCATTTGCCTATATCGGGGATGGCGTGGTCCTCGGCTACCAGGTAAAGATCCATCCGCAGGTCTATCTCGGCGACAACGTTCGCATCGGGAATCATACCGTGCTTCACCCAGGCGTAAAGATCTATCACAACTGCGTGATCGGGTCGCATGTGACGATCCATGCGGGTTCGGTCATCGGAGGCGACGGGTTCGGTTTTGCGCCGCAGACGGATGGCAGCTTTAAAAAGGTACCGCAGATCGGGAACGTGGAGATCGAAGATTACGTGGAGATAGGTTGCAATGTCACCATCGATCGCGCCACCATCGGATCGACCGTGATCCGCAACGGTGCGAAGCTCGACAACCTGATCCAGATAGCGCACAACGTCGATGTCGGTCACCATACCGTTATCGCCGCCCAGGCGGGCATCAGCGGAAGCACCAAGATCGGCAGCGGGGTGATGATCGGGGGACAGGCCGGCATCGTCGGTCATGTCCAGATCGCAGACGGAGCGAGGATCAACGCCCAGAGCGGTGTCACCAAATCCATCAAATCGCCGGGCGGAGCCGTTACGGGTTCGCCGGCGCACGACTACACCAGTGCGCTACGGAGCCAGGCCCTGAGCAGAAAGCTGCCCGAGCTGGAAAAGCGGTTGAAAGAGCTGGAGGAACAGATACGCCAGCTGACTGCCGAAAAGGTTTAACGCCGCGGACGCGGAGCGCTCGTTTTTGCGGCAGGTTCCGGACGACCCCGCAGACAGGCGTCGCAGATGCCGCAATCCGCGGTTTCTTTGTCCCCGAAATAATTCGCCAGGTAACGGCTGCGGCATTGGTCCTCCAGCCGGATGTACCGGACGATGGCGCGGATCCGCGAAGCATACTCTTCCTTTCTTTCGCGTTGCCGGACCGGATCGATATACAACTCTTCCGCCGCCGGCCTGCTGCGGAAAAAATACAATTGCGGCGAGTCTTTGGCGGGCATGTATTCGATCAAATGCGCTGCCTCCAGCTGCGCCAGCGCTGCCTTTACCTCCGCGGGTTCTTTGCGTAAGAGATAAGCCAGCTGCCGGTCGCGAACCGTCACCGGCATATCCATGATGCCTTCATGCGTCCTCAGTAAGGAATGAATGACCGTCTCCAGCCCGGGATGCATGGCCGTATAGGCATAGACGGCGTCTTTATCCGTGATGAATTGCATCCTGGCGGGCAGGTATACCTGTTGTTGAAAGCTAAGCAGCCCCTCCTGTTCCAGTACTTTCAGAACATTGAGCACCGCAGGAACAGACAGGTTGAAGCGGCCCGCGAACGTGGTCAGATCGAAATCAAAGTATTGTCCCTCGCCTGACCCGGCGGGCAGTTGCAGGTAATTCATCAGGTGTTGGTAGACCGGGCGGATCTGGTCTATCGGTGGGAACCGCGCGTCGGGCAGGCTTTCGAGGCGGGTGATGTCCGACGCATCGGCCAATAACACGGCATAAGCGCGTTGTCCGTCGCGCCCGGCACGTCCCGCTTCCTGGTAGTAGCTCTCCACCGATTCGGGCGGGTCCGCATGGATGACGGTACGCACCGCGGATTTATCGATGCCCATGCCGAAGGCGTTGGTACCTACGATGACCCGGATCTTATCTTTCAGCCAGTCGTCCTGGCGCTGGGCCCTTTCCTCGTGCGGAAGACCGGCATGATAGGCGGCTGCGGGAACGCCCTGACGGACGAGCCAGTCGCTGATATCGCGTGTCGCCTGCCGGGTGCGACAGTAGATGATCCCGCTGCCCGGCACTTTGGTCAGGATCTCGGTGATCTTGCGGACCTTGTTATCTGTCTTAAAACAGCTGAACGACAGATCCGGTCGCGTGAAGGGCTGCCGGAACGCGGCAGGGTCTTTCATCCGTAGCTTGTCCGCGATATCGCCGAGGACCGGCGGCGTGGCAGAGGCGGTGAGCGCGAGGACCGGAACCCCGGGCAGGTGCTCCCGGAGGGCTGCTATCCGCAGATATGGCGGCCGGAAATCATAGCCCCACTGTGAAACGCAATGCGCTTCATCGACGGCGACCAGGCTGACCTTCAGCGAGGCGAGGTGTTCGATAAAAAGCGCTGTCTCGAGCCGTTCGGGGGACACATACAGGAATTTGCAGTTACTCTCCGCGGCGAGCCGCAGCACGCCGGTGACCTCTTTGCGTCCCATTCCGGCATGCAATGAAAAAGCCGTGATATTCTTGCGCCGCAGGCTGTCGGTCTGGTCCTTCATGAGGGCGACCAGCGGGCTGATGACCAGGCACAAACCCGGCGATGCCAGCGCAGGTACCTGGAAGCAAAGCGACTTGCCGCCTCCCGTCGGCAAAACCGCGAGCGTATCCCGGCCCCCGAGCACGCTGCGGATGATCTCCTCCTGCTGCGGGCGAAACGAATCGTACCGCCAGTATTGGCGCAGCAGCTTTAGCAGGTCGGCCGTTGTAGGGGATGGGGATAGCATGGTCAGACGACTTTTTTGATGTAGAGACGAAGCGAGTTCAGGACGAGGATCACATCGCTGAGACCCATCGCCAATGCCGCAACGGCAGGCGTGAGCCAGCCAAGCGCCGCTACCGGTATCGCGAGACAATTGTAGAAAAAGGCCCAGAACAGGTTGCTGCGTATGGTGGAGAAGGTGTGTCTCCCCAGACCGAGCGCTTCCGGCAACCGGCGAAGACCGTGATCCATCAGCACCACGTCTGCGGTCTCCACTGCGAGCTGCGAAGCGTCGCGTATCGATATCCCGATGGTCGCCCGTGCGAGCGCCGGCGCGTCATTGATGCCGTCCCCGACCATCGCTGTCGGTTGTCCGGCATTGAGGCGGGCAATCTGCTCCAACTTCTGCCCGGGCGTCTGTTCGGAGAGCACCTCGCGGATGCCCAGGCTTTCGGCCACCCTGGCGCAGGACTTTTGACGGTCGCCGCTGAGGAGGACGGTGTGGATGCCCTTTTCATGCAACCATTGCAAGACCGCAGCCGCTTCGGGTCTGACCGTATCGGTGACATCGATGTAACCCAGGAGCCGGTCGTCGCCGACGATGTAGACATTGTGCGTATCGTCTTCGGTCAGTCCCTTCGCGACGGTGTAGGATCCCGCCTGGTAGACCTTCCCCTCCCTGGTCACGCCGCGCATCCCCTGCCCTTTTATCTCCTCGATCTTTTCCCAGCGGATGGCTGGGTTCTTGCCTTTCCATTCACGCGCGATGCCGCGCGCGATGGGGTGATTGGAATATTTTTCGAGCGAGGAAGCGATCTCGCGGAACATTTCCGCATCGACGCCGGGTTGAGTGTGCCAGCCTCCGATCGAAAATTCGCCGGTTGTAAGTGTCCCGGTCTTATCGAAGACCACCTGCCTGATCCGGCGAAAAGCCTCGAGGTGTCGCGCATTACGGAAAAGGATACCCTTTCGGGCCGCCCGGCCCAGTCCGACGGCGATAGCCGCAGGCGTGGCCAGTCCCATTGCGCAGGGACAGGCGATGACGAGAACGGCGATGCTGCGCATGAGCGCGGCGGCGGTATCATGCGCATACCAATAGTTGCCGATGAACGTGATCACCGACAAAATCAGCACCGTCGGAACAAAAACCGCGCTGATCCGGTCGGCCAGCTGCTGGATGGGGGGCTTTTCGCCTTGCGCCTGTTTGACCATTTGTACGATACCTGCCAGAACGGATTCGGCGGCAGCCGCCGTCACCTGCGCTTTCACCGTACCGGAAACCAGCATACTACCGCCGAGAAGCGGGTCTTTCTGTTTCTTCTCGATAGGCAGACTCTCGCCGGTCAGGATCGATTCATCCGCCGACGCCGTTCCCCAGAGGACCTTGCAATCGGCAGGAACGAGATCCCCGCTCCGGATCAGGACGAGATCGCCGCTGCGCAGCTGCGTATTCTCCACCGGAAAAAGGACTTCCTGATGCTGGTCGTCGAAGGCGATCATATTGGCCATCGTCTTTTGCGTCGAGATCAACGCTTCGAGCGACCGTTGGGTGGTCTCCACGGAGGCATCCTCGAGGTAATAACCAAAAAAGACGATCGTGAGGATAGAGGCGGTCGTCTCATAAAAAAGGTATCCCGGGCCCAGCCCCCACAAGGTGCCGGCAAGGCTGTACAGAAAAGCCGCTGTCGCGCCCAGCGCTACCAGGACATTCATATTGGGCATCCCGTTGAGCAGGCTTTTGACGGCGCTGCGACCGAAGAAACGCATGCCGGCCACGAAGACGGGCAGACACAGCAGGCATTGGACCCAGGGGTTCATCAACCAGGGCATCGACGAGCCGCCGGGCAGCATGTGCAGGAGCAGCATAACGGTAAAGGGCAGACAGAACAGAAAATAGCCGAGGTGTTTGTTCATTTTCCTGCGCCCGGCTGCAACGTCCGCCTTCTTTTCATCGACAACGGTATAGCCAAGGTCGTGGATTCCTTTTTGCAGCTGGTCACGATCGATGCCGTCGCTCGTATCGAAGCTGACGTCTCCGGTGGCCAGGCTGACCCTGACATTGTGCAAACCCTTTTTTTCGAGGTATTTGCCGATGGTGAGCGCACAGGTCGAACAGCTCATTCCTTCGACCTTCCAATTGATCGTTTCCATATTAATAAACCCCCGCGCCGGCGGTTGTTTCCCGACGCCGGAAATGCGACCTGCAAAGGTACGCTATCTGCTGATTATGCGTTCCGCGGTCGCCGGGGCGTTTGTTTTGCGGCGAACCGCCGGTGATTGGCCTTCGACCCTAATGAGATATCTTTACAGCATGGACCTTTGCTTTCGTTTGCAGGACATCGGCAAGACTGCCTCCGAATTCTGGCACGAATTTCAGGGCAAACGGGTGTTCGCGTTCCATGGTGAAATGGGCGCCGGAAAAACCACGTTCATACATGCCCTATGCGAGAACCTCGGCGTGACCGACGTCGTGGGCAGTCCGACCTTTTCGATCATCAACGAATACCGGTATCCGGAAGGGCGCATCTTTCACATCGATCTGTACCGGCTGAAAGACGAAGAGGAAGCTTTACGGGCAGGCGTCGAAGACGTCGTCTACAGCGGCGATATCTGCCTGGTCGAATGGCCGGACCGTGCGCCCGGCATCTTTCCGCCGGAGACCGTCCATCTCCATCTGGCGATCATCGACAGCCATACGCGTAAAATTACGGTGGGCCGGGAATCGCTTAACCAAAGTCAATTTTAAATTGTAATTTGACGGGCATATATGTCGCAGCAGCAAAAACCGGTCATCAGCACCTCCTTCAGCTATGAAACCCTGGAAGAAACCCTGGATATCAAGCCAAAGGGTGTGCCGTTGCACATCGGCATCCCGAGGGAAACGGCCTTCCAGGAGAACCGTATCGCGCTTACGCCGGATGCTGTCGGGGTATTGGTCAGCAACGGCCATGACGTCGTGATCGAGCACAATGCGGGGGAGGCTTCGCACTACCGGGACAAGGATTACAGCGAGGCCGGCGCGCGCATCATCTATGACAAATCCGAAGTGCTCAGGGCGCCCATCCTGGTAAAAAGCGCGCCCGTGATCGAGGAAGACCTGCCGCTGCTCCAGCTGAACCAGATCATCATCTCCCCCATCCACCTGTCGGCGATGAAAGCCGACCTGCTGCAGAAGATGATGGACAAACGGATAACGGGCATTTCGTTCGAGAACCTCAAGGACGATAGCGGCACCTATCCCATCGTACGAAGCATGAGCGAGATCGCGGGCAGCGCCGTGATGCTGATCGCGGGTCAATACCTGAGCTCGGCCAATCACGGCAAGGGCGTCCTGCTGGGCGGCATCTCGGGTATCCCGCCCACCAAGGTCATCATCCTCGGGGCGGGCATTGTCGGTGAGTTCGCAGCAAGGGCGGCGCTCGCGCTCGGCGCTTCGGTAAAGGTCTTCGATAACA
>DASZYU010000031.1:0-8321 GCA_035545215.1 Puia sp. | reverse complement strand
TAAAAATGCGCCGTAAAGGCGTTCAACTTATCGGCCTAATTCGCTTTACCGCATCGCCTTAAATCGCTTCACCTTATCTTTGCCCGCGGCAAGCCGGTCACCGCTGCGAACCAGTCGCCGCGGCAAGCCGGTCGCTGCCGCAAACCGATCACCATGACGATCCTTCATACCGAGATCTATAAGTTCTCCATACCCATGCACCCGTTCACGATCGCCACGGGCACGATGCATTACGCGCAAAACATCCTGGTGCGCATCCACACCGACGCCGGCCTTTACGGTGTCGGAGAATGCTCGGCCTTTCCCATGATCGTCGGGGAGACGCAGGCCACCTGTTTCGAAATGGCAAAGGATTTTGCACGGTTGTGGAAGGGCCGCGAGGCGCTCGACATCCCGGCGCGCATGCGCGAGCTGCACGACTTCACCGCCTTCAATGCCACGATCAAGAGCGCCTTCGATATGGCGCTTTACGACCTGGCGGCCAAACATGCGGGGCAACCCCTCTACCGCTTCCTTGGCGGCAAGAAAAAGGCCATCGAGACGGACCTCACCATCGGGATCGATACGCCCGAACGGATGGCCGCGAAAGCAATCGAGTTCATAACGGGTGGCGTCCGCATGATAAAGATCAAGCTGGGGAAAGACCCCAAAGAAGACGTCGAGCGCGTCCGCCGTATCCGCTCCGCGGTCGGCGACGAGATCATCCTACGCATCGACGCCAACCAGGGCTGGGATTTCCAATCGGCTCACGATGCGCTTCGGCTGATGGGTCCTTCGCGCATCCAGTTCTGCGAACAACCGATGCGGCACTGGGACGACTACCGGCTGCCCGAGCTGCGAAAAAGTTCCCCGGTGCCCATCATGGCCGACGAAAGCGTATTCGATCACCACGACGCCCGCCGGCTGATCGCGGCCGAAGCCTGCGACTATGTCAACATCAAATTGGCCAAATCGGGCGGGATCCTCGAAGCCACCGCCATCGATGCGGCCTGTGCGCGACACCATATCCCCTGCATGATGGGCGGGATGCTGGAAAGCCGGGTCGCGCTGACTGCCTTCGTCCACTTCGCGCTGGCGCACGACAATATCATCTTCCACGACATGGACACCTGTCTGCTGGGACATACCGTCGACCCGGTGACGGGCGGCGTCCGGTACGACGGGTACTTTTTGGAAATCCCCGATACGCCGGGCATCGGCGCGGACGGCGACGAAGATTTTCTGAGGGAATGCGAGTCGGTTACGGTGTAGCGCTATCTTTGCACTATGCAAAACAAAGTAAAGACGGCAAAAGACTCGCTCATCATCATGACCGAGATCGTTCTGCCCAACGATACCAATGTATTCGGCAACCTCATGGGCGGGCGCCTCATGTACTGGATGGATATCGCCGCGGCGCTCTCCGCGGGTAAACACTGCAACGCGCCCGTCGTCACCGCGTCGGTGGACAACATATCTTTCGAAAACCCGATCCGGCTCGGCAATGTCGTTCACATCGAGGCGAAGGTCAGCCGGGCCTTCAACACTTCGATGGAAGTGCACATGAAAGTCTGGGGCGAAGACCACACCCAGCAATACAAATACAAGAGCAACGAAGCCTACTACACGTTCGTCGCCCTCGACCCCAACCGCAAACCGCGCAACGTTCCGCCGATCGTCGCCGAGACCGAGGAAGAGATACGGCTGTATGACGGCGCGCTGCGCAGGAGACAGTTGCGCCTCATCCTGGGCGGCAAGATGCGTCCCGAGGAGGCGGGGGAATTAAGGGCGTATTTCATGAAAAGCTGACGCTGGTGCAGGGGCCGCTGCCGCCGGGTCACTCATTCCGGAATCTCCGGTCCAAAATGCGTTCCCGGTGGCGTGTAACTGCCGAATCACACGAATTTGTCCTATCTTCATGACAAAGCTTGTCATTCATGCGCGTCACGCTTCCATTCAAAACGATCTGCTGTGTCTTCGTGCTTTTTTCCATCTGCGTTTCCCCGGTGCGGGCCCAGCAGGGATCGGATCCAGTCGTCACCGACAGCTCGCCGGCACTGGTCCTGCAATACGCGCATGACAACCTCAGCCCAGACAGCAGGCTCTACAACGGGTACGAATATATCCGGAACGGCACGCCGGCAAAGGGTTTTCCGTTTTACGATTCGGACGGTCTCCAAAAGGCCCGGCTGTCCTATGACGGTATCCTCTACCGGGATATCCCGCTGGAGTACGATCTTGTCCTCGACGAGGTGGTCATTCCCGACTTCACGGGCAAGGCGCTGATCGGCCTTATCAGCGAAAAAGTCGGGCATTTCTCGATAGGCGCTCACTATTTCCGCTATGTCGCGGCAGGCGCCGGCGCGGGTGCGCCGCCGGCCGGCTTTTATGAGGTGCTGTTGTCGTCCGGTCCCACTACCCTGTTCGCCCGCCGCGAAAAAAAGCTCGTCTTCCCGTCCAACCGGGATGACCCCGCCCGGTACGACCAGCGGAACGATTACTACCTCGTCCACGACGGCCGCTACTATCCCGTGGACAGCAAGGATGCGCTGCTGCACGCGCTGAAAGACAAGAGCGATGCGGTGAAAAAATATATCCGGACCGCCAGGATCCGGTTCAAAAAACGGTTGGAAACGGCCCTCGTCCGGACAACGGCCTATTACACGCAATTAAGCCACTGATATGCCGTCCCGCCTGTTCCAATGCTTATTGTTCGGATACTGTCTCCTGCTCGCCGGGCAGCTGCACGCGCAGCAGCCAAAAAAGGTGACTGGCAATTTCGAAGGCTATTCTTTCAGCCGGCTGGTGTCGCGTCTCGAGGCGGTCACCGGCTACCGCTTCTTTTACGACCCCGCCGAGGTGGACAGTCTCGCCATCGACCTGACCGTCAACAACGCGACGGTCCCGCAGATACTGGACCAGCTATTCCAGAACACCGATTTCCATTACGCCATCGATCCCGCCGGGCGCGTTTTCATCACCCGTCGCGTTACGATCCTGACCAGTCTGCCCGCATCGCTGGGCGGCGACCGGAAACGCACGGACAGCGCCGTTCTCCTGTCCGAACAACAGGAACGGAACGAACGCGCGGCCCGAAGAACGGCCTTCGCCGAGAACCGGCTCATCGAGATCGGGAACAAATCGAACCGGTCCGGCGGCAAAGCGATCATTGCGGGCTATGTCCGCAACGGCGCCACGGGCGAGGCGATCGTGGGCGCAACCCTCCGCGCGGATACCACCTCCGTCACCGTAACCACCGACCAGTTCGGCTATTATTCGCTGACACTTCCCCGTGGGCGTCACGTCATCCGGATCACCGATGCGGGCATGAAGGATACGCGGCGGCAGATAGTGCTCTTTTCGGACGGCAAACTCGACGTCGACATGGTGGATGCGGTCACCACGCTCAAGGCGGTTATCGTCTCGGCCGAAAAGACCTCGAATACGCAGAGCGTCCACATGGGAGTGAACAGGCTCAATATAAAGACCATCAAGCAGGTGCCCGTCGTTTTCGGCGAGTCGGACGTCATGAAGGTCGTGCTCACGCTACCGGGCGTCACGTCGGTGGGAGAAGCCAGCAACGGCATCAATGTCCGCGGCGGATCGACCGACCAGAACCTCATCCTCTTCGATGACGCTACGGTCTATAACCCATCGCACCTGTTCGGGTTTTTCTCCGCTTTCAACCCCGACGTCGTGAAAGGGATCGAGCTGTACAAAAGCGCCATCCCCGAGAAATACGGGGGCCGTCTCTCCTCCGTACTGGATGTGTCGATGCTCGACGGCAACAGCAAGAAATGGTCCGGCGTCGCGGGCATCGGACCGCTGACCGGGAAGTTCATGATCGAGGGACCGCTGCAAAAAGAAAAGACCTCGATGGTGGCGGCGGTACGCACGACGTACTCCAACTGGCTGCTCAATTCGTTGCCGTCGAACAGCGGTTATACCAACAGCAGGGCCAATTTCTACGACGCGAACCTGCGCATCACGCACGTCGTGGACCCGAAGAACACCATCTATCTCATGGGCTACCTGAGCTCCGATCAATTCAATCTCGACAACGACACGTCCTACCGGTACAGGAACAAGAACGCTGTCGTCAAATGGAAACACATCTTCAACAACAGGGCCTTTGCGCTTTTTTCGGCGGGCTGGGACCGTTACGAATACGGCGTTTCGGACGTCCGCGATTCGACCAGCGCGTTCAATCTCGGTTTCAATATCAGCCAGCTGCATTTCCGCGCAGACCTCAGCTATACACCGAACAACCGTCACACGATCAGTTACGGATTGAGCTCGGTATATTACACGCTGCACCCGGGCTCGTATTCCCCCGCCGGGGACGAGTCGAAGGTCGTCAACACGACGCTTGCCGGCGAACAAGGTCTGGAGAGCGCGCTGTATCTCGGCGACCAGTATACGGTCAACCCGAACCTCACCGTCAGCGCGGGTCTGCGCTATTCCATTTTTAACTATATGGCCCCGCACGATGTCTACGGGTATGTCCCCGGTCAGCCGCGCGACATCAGCACGATCACCGACACCAGCCGGTATACGAAAGGCGTGATCAAGACTTACTCCGCCCCCGAGGTCAGGCTCTCCGCGCGCTACACGCTTTCCGATAACGCATCGCTCAAGTTCAGTGTGAACACGCTGCAACAGTATATCCACATGCTTTCCAATACGGTTGCCATCTCCCCGACGGATATCTGGAAGCTCAGCGATCCGCACATCAAACCGCAACAGGGCGACCAGGTCTCGCTGGGTTACTACCGGAATTTCAAGTCCAACACGATCGAAGCGTCGGTGGAGGTCTACTACAAAACGATCCGCAACTACCTCGATTATAAGAGCGGGGCCAACCTCGTGCTGAATCCGCACATCGAGACGGATGTGCTGACCACGAAAGGGAAGGCCTACGGCGCCGAATTCCTGTTAAGGAAACAGACGGGGCGGCTCAACGGCTGGGTCAGCTATACTTTCTCGAGGACTTTCCTCCAGCAGGACGATCCGCTCGCCGGCCAGCTGATCAACAACGGGAACCGGTATCCCGCGAGCTTCGACAAGCCGCACAACGTCAACGTCGTCGGCAATTTCCGTTTCACGCACCGCTACAGCGTCTCTACGAACGTCGTTTACAATACCGGCAGGCCCATCACGCTGCCGCTGGCCGTCTTCAACCTGGGCGGCTCGCCGGGCGTCTATTATTCGGATCGCAACCGGTACCGGATACCCGACTATTTCCGATGGGACATCTCCTTTATCATGGAAGGCAACCACCGCGTGAAACAGGCGACGCATAACTTCTGGACCTTTGGGGTGTACAATGTCACGGGGCGGAAGAACCCGTATTCAGTTTATTTCCAACAGGAGAACGGCCGGATCAAAGGATACCAGTTGTCTATTTTCGGAATACCCATCCCATTCATAACCTATTCGATCAAATTCTGATGATGCCGCGCAACCGCTCCCATACCGCCCGCTTCGCCGCTTGCGCCACCGCCCTGCTCCTGCTCGCGGGCCTGGTCACCTGCAGACAGTCGTATAATCCGCCCGCGGTCGCGGCGCCCAACAGCTACCTGGTCGTGGACGGGTTTATCAATACCGGCCGGTCCGCCGTCACCACGTTCAATCTCAACCGGACGCGCGCGCTGAACGATTCGACGACCATCGGCGTTCCCGAACTGCACGCGCAATTCACCATCCTGGGTAAGCACGGTGACGTATACCCGTTGACAGACGCAGGGGATTCGGGTATTTATTCGAGCGGGCCGCTGGACCTCGACACCACCCAGCAGTACAGCATCGCGATCACTACAGCGGACGGCCGGAAATACTCGTCGGATGCGGTACCGTGCAAACAGTCGCCCCCGATCGACAGCGTTTTCTGGAGCCAGCCCGGCGACCTCACTGTCTTTGCCGCCACGCACGACCCCACCGGGAACAGCCGGTATTACCGGTACGACTATACCGAGACCTGGCAACACAACGCCAGGCTGATCGCCGCCTGGACGCTGGTCAATGACCAGATCGCCGTGGCCGATTCGACGGACGAGAACTGGTATTGCTGGTCTACCGCGAACTCGACCAGTGTATTGATCACTACCTCCGTTGCGCTCGGACAGGACCTCGTCACCGGTTTCCCGTTGGTCACCCTGCCGCTCGGCGACCCGAAGGCCGCGGTCGAATACAGCATCCTGGTCAGACAATACGTCATCACCGCAGACGCCTACAACTATTGGAACCTGATCGAAAAAACCTCGCAGAATGTCGGCACGCTTTTCGATCTTCAACCCACGCAACTCATCGGCAATATCCATTGCGTCACCAATCCGTCCGAACCCGTCATCGGCTACCTGAGCGCGTCGTCGGTACAACAACAGCGGATCTTCATCGCCGATAGCCTGCTCGCGGGTTGGGTGGACCCCGTGCCGCCGCCCGGGTGCCGGACGTCGGGAGTGCCATACAGCTTTGACATCTTCCCGACCTACCCCGTATCCGACACTTCGGTCGCGCCTTACTATTTCAGCGGGCCTACCATGATCGTGGCGCCGAAATCCTGTCTGGACTGCAGGTACCAGGGAGGCACCCGGATCAAACCTTCTTTCTGGAGATAATACAAATCCTATGGCCAACCTACTCCATCGATACAAGTCCTTCCCGCTGCTGCTCGCCGTCGCTGTCTCGCTTGCCGGCTACCGCTCCGCCATGGCGCAAGACCCGAGGGCCGACAGCCTGTCGGACGCGTTCAATCGCTATCCCATGCGATGGGTCCAGGAAAAGCTGTTCGTCCATATCGACAAAACATTTTACCTCGCCGGCGAGTTCATCTGGTTCAAGGCCTACGATGTCGACTCGCGCGGGAATATGCCGCTTTCGATCTCCGGCGTCGCTTATGTCGAGCTGCTCGACAAAGACCAGAAACCGGTCCTCCAGGAAAAGATCGCGTTGAAGAACGGGGCCGGTCACGGATCGTTCCGCATTCCTTCTTCTATCGTCCCGGGCCATTACATCTTTCGCGCCTATACGGGCTGGATGAAGAATTTCAGCCCCGATCTCTACTATCACCAATCCCTCACCATCCTCAACACTTTGAACAACGAAGCCCCCGATACCGCGCGGCAACACGCGGACGCGGCTGATGCGGGTTATGCCATCCGCTTTTTCCCCGAAGGCGGGTCCCTGGTCGACGGTCTGGTCTCCGAGGTCGGCTTCAAAGCCACCGACCGGTCGGACAACGGTATGCCCTGTAGCGGGGTAGTCGTCGACCAACGAAAAGATACCGTGGCCCGTTTCACCGCCAATCGATTCGGGATGGGCCACTTTACCTTCACTCCCCTGCCCGGCAACACCTACACGGCCCTCGTCACCGCGGCCCCCGGCAAAGCGAGCGAATCTCTTCCGGCCGCACTCGAACAGGGGATCGTCCTGCACCTCGAGGACATCGATGCGCATCGGCTGCGGGTCAGCGTTCATTCCACCGCCGCACTCCCCGATCCCTCGCTGTACCTCTTCGTTCATACCCGTCACCATATCCGATCGATCCTCGTCAACCGCCTCGCCGGGAACCAGGCCAGCTTCCTGATCGACAAGGACAGCCTCGACAACGGCATTTCACACATCACGCTTTTCACCGCTGAGCGGACGCCGGTCTGCGAAAGATTGTATTGCAAACAGCCCGAGCGAAGACTGCGGATCGACGTGAAACCCGCCGGCACCACCGGCACCACCGGCCCGCGGTCCAAACTAACGGTGGAGCTTTCGACGACAGATCCCTCGGGCAGGCCGTTACCCGCCGACCTATCGATGTCGGTCTTCCTGGTCGACCCGCTTCAGCCCGTACCCGAAGAGAACATCCTCAGCTACCTGTTGCTGCGGTCCGACCTCCGGGGCAGGATCCAGTCTCCCGGGTCCTATTTTGGCGACAGCGGCCGGGCGACACGCGAGGCGCTCGACGACCTGATGCTCACGCAGGGCTGGAGCCGCTTCCGCTGGGACGATATCCTCCACGACAAAAAACCAGCGTTCGAATTCCTGCCGGAGCCCAATGGACCGGTCGTCCACGCCAGACTCGTCGACAGAACGACCGGCAGGCCGGCGGCGCCGCAGACGGCCTACCTTTCGATCCCCGGCAGACGGTTCCGTTTATCTGCTGCGCTCAGCCGCGCCGACGGCAGCGTCAATTTCGATGTCGGTAAATTTTACGGGGCCCGCGAGCTGATCCTCCAGACGAATTCCCCGGCCGGGGGCGACAGCGATATCCGCATCGATGTGTCGGGGCCCTTCTCGGACCGCTTCGCGCAGCCCTCCGATGACGCCGGGGCCGCGGGGGCCTTGCCCCC
>DASZYU010000030.1:0-18761 GCA_035545215.1 Puia sp. | reverse complement strand
ATCTATCGCCTGTTGCTCAGCGACTACCATCTGCCCGTCAATATCGGCAACCCATCCGAGATAACGCTGAAACAGTTTGCGGAGGAAGTGATCGCGCTCACCGGCACTAAACAGACGATCGAGTTCAGACCGCTCCCCGTCGACGACCCCAAACAGCGCCGGCCGGACATCACCAGGGCGAAAGAGATCCTCGGATGGGAGCCCGGGGTATCCCGGAAGGACGGTCTGAAAAAGACCTATGAATACTTCCGTTCACTGCCTCCGGAAGAATGGACCCGGCAGCCCAAGGAATTCATCAGTAAGAGCTAAATCAATTATCGCTCCAATACCATGAACGAAGCGAAGATTTACGAAGACCTGCTCGCAAAAAAGGCCCATCTGGCTGTCATCGGTCTGGGTTATGTCGGGTTACCCATCGCGCTTGAATTCGCACGCCGCATTTCGGTCATCGGGTTCGATATCAACAACAGCCGCATCCAGCAGATGCGCGCCGGCATCGACCCGAGCAAAGAGGTGGAACCAGCGCAGTTTAAGGACAGGGATATCACGTTCACCAGTGATCCCGGGGTCCTCGCAAAAGCCCGGTTCTTCATCGTTGCCGTGCCCACACCCGTCGACAAATACAATGTGCCCGATCTAAAACCGCTGATCGGAGCCTCCACCACCGTAGGGAAAGTGCTCAAGAAAGGCGACTATGTCGTTTTCGAATCGACGACCTACCCGGGATGCACCGAGGAAGACTGTCTGCCGCTGCTGGAAAGATATTCTGAACTCAGCCTGAAGGCCGGCGATTTCAGCCTGGGATATTCGCCCGAACGCATCAATCCGGGCGATAAGAAACATACCCTCCGGACGGTCATGAAAGTGGTTTCCGGGGACAGCCCGCTCGCGCTCGAAGAGATCGCAAAGACATACGAACTGGTTGTCGATGCCGGTGTCCACCGGGCGCCCTCTATCAAAGTGGCGGAAGCCAGCAAGATCATCGAGAACACCCAGCGCGATCTCAACATCGCCCTCATGAATGAATTATCGCTTATCTTTGACCGCATGGGGATCAACACCTATGATGTCATCGAAGCCGCCGGCACCAAATGGAATTTCCTGAAATTCTCGCCCGGGCTGGTCGGCGGGCATTGCATCGGCATCGATCCCTATTACCTGACGTATAAGGCGGCTGCGATGGGCTACGAATCGAAGGTCATCGCTTCCTCCCGCTACATCAACGACGATATGGCACGTTACGTGGCCAGGAAGATCATCACGCACGTCCTGCGCATCTCGAACGATCCCAAAGTGCTCGTAAAGGGCGTAACCTTCAAGGAGAATGTAAGCGATATCCGCAATTCGCGGATCGTCGACACCGTCAAAGAGCTGCTTGCCTTCAACATCAGGGTGGACGTCGAAGACCCCTACGCCGAAGAGGAAGAGGTGCACAAAGAATACGGTTTGCACCTCAGCTCGGGCTCGTCCAACGACTACGATGCGGTCATCATTACGGTCCCGCATTCGCAATACAAAGATTTCGACGATGCCTATTTCACCTCCATTACCCGCGAAGGCGCCCTCATCGCCGATCTGAAAGGCACTTATAAGAACAAGATCTTCAATCGAAAATACTGGAGTTTGTAATGACAGCATACAAAAGGACCATCCTGATCACCGGCGGCGCCGGGTTCATCGGCTCACATGTCGTGCGGCTATTCGTCAGGAAATATCCGGAATACCGGGTCGTCAACCTGGATGCATTGACCTACGCGGGCAACCTCGCCAACCTCAAAGACGTCGAGTCGGCCCCGAACTATGTCTTCGAACTGGGAGACATTACGGACGCCGTCGGGCTCGCAGGATTCTTCTCGAAGTACCGCTTCGACGGCGTCATCCATCTGGCGGCGGAAAGTCACGTCGACCGCTCGATCATGGATCCGCTGGCTTTTGTCCGGACCAATGTCCTCGGTACCGCCACCCTGCTGCACGTCGGTCTCAATGCCTGGAAGAACGAGCTGGAGGGCAAACGCTTCTATCATGTTTCCACGGACGAGGTCTATGGTTCGCTGGGTGCGGAAGGGCTGTTCACGGAAGAGACGCCTTACGATCCGCGCTCGCCTTATTCGGCATCGAAAGCCGCTTCCGACCATTTTGTAATGGCGTGGTACCACACCTACGGCATGCCGGTCATCCTTTCCAATTGCTCGAACAACTACGGCAGCAACCACTTTCCCGAAAAGCTGATCCCGCTGATGATCAATAACATTCTCCACAACAAACCGCTGCCGGTCTATGGGAAAGGTGAGAATGTGCGCGACTGGCTTTATGTCGACGATCACGCCCGCGCCATCGATACGATCTTTCATAAAGGGAAGACCGGCGAAAAATACAACATCGGCGGGTTCAACGAATGGAAGAACATCGACATCGTCCACTTGCTGTGTACGATCATGGATAAGAAGCTGGACCGTCCGGTCGGAACATCGGCCAGGCTCATCCAGTTCGTCAAAGACCGCCCCGGGCACGATCTTCGCTACGCAATCGATGCGACCAGGCTGAACAAGGAACTCGGCTGGAAACCTTCGCTCCAGTTCGAAGAAGGATTGGAGAAGACCGTCGACTGGTATCTTTCGCACCAGGATTGGGTCAGGGAAGTGACCTCCGGCGAGTACCAGAAATATTACACGGAACAATACCACAAAAGATAAGAATGCCGTTCAGGACAACTGATATCCCCGGACTGCTGATCTACGAACCGGCAGTCTACAAAGACGAGCGGGGCTTTTTTTTCGAATCCTACAATGAAGAGGTCTTTCGCCGGCAGGGAGTTGATACCCGTTTCGTACAGGACAACCAGTCCTTTTCGGTTTACGGGGTCATCCGCGGCCTGCACTATCAGCTGGACCCGTATGCCCAATCCAAACTGGTTCGCGTGCTGCAAGGCACGATCTGGGACATTGCCGTCGACATCCGCATAGGCTCCCCCACGTTCGGGCGCTCCGTCAGCATCGAATTGTCGGCGGAAAATAAGTTGCAATTCCTTATCCCTCCCGGTTTTGCCCATGGTTTTTCCGTCCTCACCCCAACCGCCGATGTAGCCTACAAATGCGATGCGTTCTATAACAAGGACAGCGAGGCGGGGATCCGTTTCGACGACCCGCGGCTCGGCATCGATTGGCGGTTGCCCGCCGGAAAAGAGATCGTTTCCGGCAAGGACAGGCAATTGCCCCTGTTCGCAGACTGCCGTAATACCTTTAAATATACCGGGTGATGAAAAAGGTCCTGGTCACCGGTGCGGGCGGTCAGCTGGGCCGCGAGTTGCAAAGACTGGCTGCGTCTTACCCGGCATTCGAATTCCTGTTCTTCAGCCGCGAACAGCTCGCTATCGATCAGCCCGCGCAGGTACAGGAAGCATTCGCGGCGAACCGCCCCGACTGGTGTATCAACTGCGCCGCCTATACGGCCGTCGACAAAGCGGAGAGCGATAAGGCCACCGCCTTCCGGATCAACGGCGACGGCGCCGGGTATCTGGCGAAAGCCTGCCGCGAAAGCGGCGCGCGGCTCATACACATTTCTACCGACTATGTCTTCGACGGCGCCCGCCCCGTGCCTTTAAAGGAACAAGATCCCACCGGCCCGATCAATGTATATGGCGCCTCGAAGCTCGAAGGCGAACGACAGGTCATGCAACAACATCCCGATGGGTCGGTTATCATCCGCACCTCGTGGGTCTACTCCGAATTCGGCAACAATTTTGTCAAGACGATGATCCGGCTGATGAACGAACGGCCCTCCATCGGTGTCGTCGACGATCAGATCGGTTCGCCCACGTACGCAGCAGACCTGGCCGGGGCCATCCTCCTCATCCTGTCGGCGCGTAAATTCATCCCCGGGATCTATCATTATAGCAATGAAGGACAGGTCAGCTGGTATGAGTTTGCCCGCGCCATCCGGTACCTGATCCACAGCACTTGCGAGGTACGACCCATTCCCACCGCGCAATTCCCTACGCCCGCCGGCCGGCCCGCCTGGTCACTGCTGGATAAGACCCTGATCCAGGACAGTTACGGGGTGCCTATACAGCCCTGGGACCGCAGTCTCGCGGTTTGTGTCAACCGATTGCAAAACGGCTGCTGAAAATACGGTCCGGTCTCAGTATTTGTCCCGCGATTGAAAACTTAATTCGTATTATTTCGGTATTTTATACTATATAAAATATTGATAAATAATACATGTCGGCCATTTTGGAGCTTTCCCATTGGTCTACTGGTTTTATGTGGATTGTATCGGAAAATAAGATTGCATAATTTGCATTTTGATCATTAACCCCGGCGATTGATCGCAGAATATCGCGGGCGATTGATCCACCTTAATCCATACTTATGAAACCTGTTTACCCCAGGGTTCTCAGCCTGCTTGTGAATATCCTATACCGCAAAACCCCGGCGGCCTTCCTGATGCTTTGCGGCCTGGGCTACGGCTCGCGCGTCGATGCCGAAGGCACCCGACAGGTCATGCCCTCCGCAACCAATGGCACCGGTCTCATCGTTTCCACTACGGCCACCTTCCCGCTCGGCAACGTTGGCAGCTATCTCGGCGCGCCGAATGACGATCGTATCAAGATATACATCAAGGACTTTACGACGGAAGTACTGTATTACGGCTTCAATTGGGAGACCCTGTCCCCTGCTACGCCGATCAATACCTATTCCGACGTTTACATGAACATTTATGACCCGACGGGGACACTGGTCACGACGGTTCACCTGCCGGGTGCCGCGGCCGCCGGTTTCATCAGCACCTATACCAGCGCCATCGCCGGTCCAAGGATCGCGGGTGTTCCGTTGGGCGGCTACAATCCGCTGTCGTTTACCCCGACGATGAACGGGGACTACTATGTCTCTTTCTATCGCAGCAGCGACGGCGGCGTAACCCATATCGCCGGTGGCGAATCTATGCTGGCCAAATGGTTCGACCTGACGGTGGCCGCATCCGGCAGGCCGGTCACGGGTCGCGTGCACTGTAATGAGTGGGCGCTTTCCGTGTACAACCCGGCAAAGAACGATATCCAGGACCCCCAGTCACCGACCAACGCCGCATTTTTCGGTTACACGCCGGACTCCGTCACGGTCAAGGTCTCCTTCCCCAGCACCGGTTTCATGCCGCTGTCTTATATCGTGGCGTTCAACAGCTTTGGCGTCATCAATGGCGGCAACTGGCTCGTAGACCGTAATTCGATCAACCTTCCCAACCTCGTCGCCCCCTATCTGACCGGCGGCTTCGACGTATTCCTGAACGCGCCCGATGCATCCGTCTATCCGGCCTGCGTGATCCCCAATCCGCCGGTGCTCCTGGCCCCCGTCATCTCCGGGTGTCCGCCGGGTCCTTACAATATCCGGTTCGAAGCGCCCCAGGCCGGCGACTACTATATGCTCCTCGACCTGAACGGCGTATCCGGTTTCCAGAACAACACCGCCGACCGGTTTATCGAGCTGGTCAATCAGTCGCCGGGTGTAATCACCTATCTGTGGGACGGCAAGGACGGCCTCGGCAATGTAGTGCCTGCCAACACGACCTTCCCGATCATCTTTTCTTACCGCAAGGGTCGGATCAACATACCTTTCTACGACGTCGAACTGAACGTGCAGGGTTTCCGCGTCGACGGTGTTTCGCCGGCAGGCGCCGTCACGCCTAACGCGACGCTGTATTGGAACGATACCCAGCTTACCAGCATGGGCACCGACTGTTCGAGCAACAACAACAACACGACCGGCACCGGTTACGACAATTCCGTCGTGGGCGTAACGCCCGTCTGGCCGCAGGTGCCGGCTGTTCAAACTTATGGACGCGCGTGGAGCGGCAGCGGTAACCCCAATAATACCACTCCAGCCGACTCGGTACTCGTCGGCGCTACCTACAACAACCATGACGCCCAGCAATGTGACGACTACGGGAACGCCCGTTTGCTCAATACCTGGGCCTGGGGTATCGTCCTGAATACGACCCAGATGCTGACGCTCACCTGTATCACGGTCTCCGGAACCGTATGGGATGACTCCGACGGCAGCGCTGCCGGCGGTTTCACCAACATCCGCACCAACAGCGAGCCCGGCACGAACGCAGGCGGCGCCCTCTACGCGAATCTTGTCGACCCGGTCACCGGCAACGTACTGTCTTCGGTCGTCGTAGCCGCCGACGGCACTTACACGCTGGTCAACTGCCCCGTCAATGCGACTGGTATGGAGGTGTATATTACGACCACGCAAGGCGTCGTAGGCAGCGCCGTACCGGCCGCGGCCATACCGTCCACATGGCTCAATACTTCGCCGCTGATCCATACGTTCAACTCGACCAGCGGCCCGGTCTCCGGTATCGACTTCGGTATCGAACAATTGCCGAACTCCAACGACCAGAATTATACGATCGCCGTGCCCGTGCTCAACTCTTACCTGACGCTGAACGGCGCGGGTACGATCGCCAGCCCCGGCCCGCTCAGCGGCGCCGACCCCGAGGACGGGACCCTCGGCAGCAATAAGACCGTCGTCATCACCTCGGTACCTTCCAATGAACAGCTGTATTACAATGGCGTCCTGGTCACGAATAATTTTACGATCCCCAATTATAACCCGTCGTTGCTGCAGATGAAGTTCACCGCGATCTCGGGTGTTACTGCGACCTCCTTCACCTATGCGTACCTGGATGCGGCAGGCAAACAGGACCCCACGCCGGCCACCTATTCGATCAACATGTCGGTGGCGCTGGCCGCTACGCTGTCCTCGTTCACCGGTATGCCGACAGAGACCGGCAATCTGCTGAAATGGACCTCGCTCGGTGAGACAGGTGACGGGACATTCAATGTGCAACGCTCCGTCGATGGCACCAGCTTTACGACCATCGGCGAAGTCCACGGGACCGGCAACGGAACCACTGTCGATCATTCATTCACGGACAATAGTCCTACCCCTAATACCCCCAATTACTACCGTTTGGAATGGACAGACGGAAGAGGCGATGTCGCGTTCAGCACCGTAGTGACACTCGTCAATTCCCTGGCCAGCGGCCTGGTGGACATTTCGCCCAATCCTTTCCGCGACCAGGTGACGGTGCGGCTCGATCTCGGCCGCAACCAGCCGGTGACCGTCCGGCTCCTGGACAGCAAAGGCCAATTGTTGCGCAGCGGCCGATACCAGGGCGTAAAAGGACTCAACTCCTTTGCGCTCGGTGGTTTGACGGCGCTGCCTTCGTCTGTCTACCTGGTTCAGATCGTTCTGACCGATCAGGTTTTTGTCAGAAAACTGTTCAATAACAGGTGACCGGTGTTGTGACCGGAACCGCACCGGACCGCTGGCGAACGCGGACCGGCGAATGGCTGACTGACTAATAACTTTAAATCCAAGCCGGCATGAAAATCCTATTTCCTGTCGCCGCCCTGCTGCTACTGGCAGAAGCAGGCGCCGACGCGCAGTCGAACATGTCCGTTACTTCCACGGAAGTGAACAATATACTGTTGGGTTCCTACACACCCGGCACCTATGCGGCGTCCACCGTCATCACCGACCCCTCCGTCATTTCGGCGGGACTGCTGAACGACATTTCGGCCGATTCGCTTAAAACAGACCTGTTCGCGCTCAATTCGTTTTACAACCGGAATATGTTTTCCGATACGACCTCTTCCACCACCGGCATCGGCGCTACCCGCCGTTGGATCTACAACAAGTTCGTACAGTATAGCCAGGCCAACGAGAACCGGCTGCGACCCGCCTATCTGAAATTCACCTACTCCCCGGCCACCTATGGGTGCACCGGCGTAGGCAGCAATTCGACCCAGTACAACGTGATGGCGGTTCTGCCCGGAAGCCAGACAGCCAACCCTTCGCTGATCATCATCGAAGCGCATATGGACAGCCGTAACTCGAGCAACTGCGATGTGACGGGCAGCGCCCCCGGCATCGGCGACAACGCCACCGGCACCGCGCTGGTCATGGAGCTGGCGCGCGTTCTCAGTAAATACACCTTCCGAAATACCATTGTTTTTTCGGTCAACACCGGCGAGGAACAGGGACTCATCGGCGCGCATGCGCTCGCCAACTACCTCGACAACAAGAGGGTGCTGATCAAGGCCGTCAACAACAACGACGTGTCAGGCGGCGTATTCTGCGGGCACACTTCCTCGGCCCCCAGTTGTCCTTTTTATGGGAACATCGACAGCACCGACCTGCGCGTTTTTTCGAAGGGAGACGTGAATTCCCCAAACAAACAGTGGGCCCGCTACATCAAACTCGAATACAAGGAACAACTGAGCGGCATCGTCCCCGTCCCGACGACGATCAATATCATGGAACCCGACGACCGGACCGGAAGGGGAGGGGACCACCAGGCCTTCACCGATGACGGGTACACCGCCGTGCGCTTCACGCAGGCCAACGAGGACGGCAACGCCAGCAACGGCCCTGGCTATAGCGATCGCCAGCACAATGTCCGCGATAGCCTCGGTCATTATAACAGTACGACCCACTCGTTCGACTCCATCTATGTGAATACCAACTATCTTGCCCGGAATGCGCTCGTGAACGGCAATTCGTTGGCGATGGTCGCGCTGGGCCCCGACACGATCAGTATGTCCGGAACGCTCTGGACATACAATACCGTAAAAGTGCGGTTCACGCCGACTACCAGCCCCGCCTACCGGGTAGCCATACGCGCCGCTTCGAACGATTGGGACACGGTCTACACCGTCACCGGCTCATCGTCCGCCGTCCTGACGCTGCCGTACCCGAGCTATACGACTTTTTATATCAGCGCCGCCGCCGTAGATGCCAATGGCACCGAAAGCCAGTTCTCGACCGAGTATACGCTGTCGACCGGGATGATCCCGCTCGACCTCGCGCCCGACACGACCAAACCGGTGCCGACGCCCGAATATTATGGCATCCGGCTGATGCCCAACCGGCCCAATCCGTTCGATGAGTCGACCATGATCGCCATCACTTCGGGCACCGACGTCTTCGCCGACCGCACCTGTCTGCAGTTCGCCGACCTCGAAGGCCATGTAGTCGCCCGCATTCCCGTTCACCTCGTGACAGGTCTCAACCAGGTGATCTACAACCACGGCTTCGGCGTCTCGGGCATCTATATCTGCTCGCTCGTGATCGACGGTCTGCCCGTCCAAAGTACCAAGATGATCTTTCGAAAATAATTTTCCGCGGCGCACACCTTTGTGTCCCTGTTTGTCGCCGCGCATTGAACCTCATCCTCCAGCCTCCCAAGGGCGGCCTTCGGGCCGCTCTCCCCTTCGGGGGATTCGGAAGACGCAGTGCATCAACTTCTTTTGCTGCGCCTGGCCCTCAGGGCTCTCTGCTGATGAAACGATTCGTGATCTCCATTAGCCGGAATATCGTAAATGGCTTTTTTAAGTGACCGTCCGCGCCGGCCTCCTGCGCGAGCGCGACGATATCTTCGTTGCCCGAGAACAGTACTACCGGGATCTTCGAATGATCCGGATCTGCTTTCAATTTTTTGATCAGACCGGCCCCGGGTGTGGTACCCAGCTGATGATCGAGGAAGATCAGGTCCGCGTTGAACCGCGCAAGGATACGTAGCAATTCATCCCAGTCCGAGACGACCGGGGATGCAAAGACTTCGTAGCCCCTTCGTTGAAAGACGAGCTGACAGAACAGAAGATGGTCGGCATCATCGTCGATGATCAGTATCCGTTTGACAGGCGACATGTTGTTAAGCGGTCGGGTTCCAGCGCTGAAAATGGCCGCGAAAGATGTGCCAAATTCGCGGAAAGCGCGTCGCATTCGTATTTTTACGAGCGGTCCTGCGGCGGTCTAACCCGCTTTTGCCTCCGAGGCCGGCCTGTCGCCCGCTGCCGCACCGAAGTTGCAGTTCGGCTTGTCACCCATAAAAAGCCGCAAAGTCGCACCCGCGCGGATTTGCTTCACGTCGATGTACGATTTGGTATACGGCGCGCCATCGAGCGTGGCCCGCTGGATATAGATATGCCGGGGACCGAAACCAACGGCCTCCATCGTAAATGTTTTTCCTCCTCCCACCTGCAACACCGCCTTACGCACCAACGGCGTTCCGAAAACAAAAATGCCGTTGCAGGGGTTCACGGGATAAAAACCAAGCGCCGACATCACATACCAGGCGCTCATCTGCCCTGCATCGTCATTTCCGCAAAGACCATCGACACGCCCTGTGTACAACTCACGCGCGATGCGGGCAACCTTCTCCGCGGATTTCCACTGGTAACCGGCGAATGCGTACAAATAAGGGATGTGGTGATTCGGCTCATTGCCCTGCGCATACATGCCGATCAGCCCCGAAATGTCGGGTGGGGCATCGGACCCCATCGAGCCGTTCACGGTGAACAGGCTATCCAGTTTGTCGACGAAAGCCTTGTCCCCGCCCATCAATGCGATCAGCCTCTCGGGGTCCTGCGGGACCAGCCACGTGTATTGCCAGCCGTTTCCTTCGGTATAATTCTTCGGCAGGAACGGGTCGAACGGCGTGATGAATTTTCCGTCCGCCAGCACCGGCCGCATGAACCGCGTCGAAGGATCGAAATACCGCGTGAACAACTGCGAACGCCGCTCGTAGACCGAGACATCGTCTGCCTGCCCGAGATCGGCCGCCATCCGCGCGATACACCAGTCATCGATGGCATATTCCATTCCCTTCGAGATCGCTTCCCCTTCTTTGTCTGCGGGAATATACCCGTATTGTTTAACATAGTTCAGTCCGTAGTCATCGCGCGTTGCCGTCGCCTTCATGGCCGCAAGCGCAAGACGCCCATCGAAACCCCGAAAACCGCTCAGCCACGCATCGGCAATAACCGGTACCGCGCTATAACCGACCATGCAATCGGTCTCGCGTCCCTGCAAATGCCACACCGGGAGCTTGCCTTGTTGTTGATAGATCGCCAGCATCGAATTCACGAAGTCGTTTACGCGCTGCGGTTGGATCAGTGTCATCAGGGGATGAAAGGTTCGGTAAGTGTCCCACAGCGAAAAGATCGTATAGTTGTTGAAGGACGCGTGCTCTACGACTTTCCCGTCGGTGCCGCGATAGCTGCTGTCGTGATCGTTGTAAAGCGCAGGCGTGATCAACGTGTGATACAGGGCGGTATAAAACACCTTTCGCTGTTCGGGATCGGCGGGATCGATGGCGATCTTGCCCAACTCGTTCTCCCATTTTTCATCGGCGCTCCGGACGACACCGCCGAAATCCCATCCGGGCACTTCCGCCTTCAAGTTGGCAAGCGCTTTCTCCCCGCTGATATTCGATAGCGCGATCTTGACCATGACTGTCGAGCCCGTCGGGACGGAGAACAGCGCCTTGACCGTATCGGCGTCGAGCGAAAGACCGTTCACCGGCCGGTTTCCGCGAAAGAGTGTGAAATCTTTCATCGGGACACTCGTTCGGATGGCAAAATAGATCCTGCGGTCCTGCGCCCATTGGGTAGAGTTGCGATAACCGATCAACGTGGAATCATCCAGCTTTTTCAACCGGGCGTAGATCTTGCCATGTTGCCAGCTTTTATCGAAATTACCTTCGAACAGGTCGACGATGATATGCCCGTTAGCACCTTCCGGGAAACGGTACCGGTGAAAAGCAACTCTTTCCGTCGCCGTCAGCTCAACGCCCACGCGGGAATCCTTTAGCCACACGTAATAATAACCGGGCCGCGCGATCTCATGCCTGTGGTCATAATGCGACGAATAGCCGGAGCCCGGGTCCTGCTGTGTGCCGGGTTCGGTACGTACCCGCCCCGTGAACGGCATGACCAGGATGTCGCAGAGATCGGGTATGCCTGTGCCGCTCAGGTGATCCTGCGTAAACCCCTTGACGACGCTGTCCGAATAGTGATAACCCGAACACCAGTCCCAGCCTTTATTGATATTGGTCGGCCCCGCCTGCACGGCGCCGAAGGGCACGCTTGCGCCAAGGAAAACGTGACCGTGCCCGCCCGTTCCGATGTAGGGATCGACATAGGAAAGAGGAGCGCTTTCCCGCGGCGGAGTCTGGGCGGAGAGCTCGAGGACGGCAAGCGAAAGAAGAAGCGAAACCAGTCTTTTCATGAACCAAAGATAAAAAAGATGGAATGCTAAAATGCTGCTAATTTCGATGCCACGATTTCGGACGGTGTCCGGAAAATAACCTTAACCTTTATGAGTAAATATATACAGATGGTGCTGGTGTTGCTCTATGTGCTGCTGACCATCTTCGCTTTTCTGATCGTCCTGGTGTTGTCCGGCGCGCACCTCTCCAATGTCGCCGGTTGGTGGATCATCGCAGGGTGGATAACGGTTTGTTACGGATCGGCATCCGTCCGCGCGGGGGTCAGGATATTCCTGCGGTCGAAGTATCGCAAACCCGTGCTCAGGGAAGAACAACGGCTGGCGCCCGCGATGGACGAGTTGCTGCAACAATCGGGCACCAACAGACAGGTACGGGTGTGGATCGAAACCTCCTGCGAATGGAACGCCTGTGCAACGGGCGTCCGGACTATCTCGATTACGGACGGGCTGCTGAAAGAGCTGACGCCTTCCGGCCTGCGCGGTGTACTGGCGCACGAGCTGGGACATCTCCTCAGCGGCGATACGATCGGCGCCGCCGCATTCATGACCGCCGGCTTGTTGCCGCAGGGCCTCTTTTGGGCATACCACATCGGCGCGAATATCGTTCGAACGGCCTTTGTCGGCACGCGCGCGGTCGGGACGATGCGAGGAGTGATGCACATCGGCAGGGTCAACCTCCTGGGCGGCGCGGTCGTGACCCTGATCCTGGCCTGGCTGCTTTATCGGATCCACCTCCTGCAGGCAGTCATTCCTGTCATCCTGTTCGTTGCAGTGTTCGGTATCCTCAACCGCGTTTTCTATTTCTTCCGGCTGCTGTTGATGCGGCTGGCTGAATACCGGCAGGACGAATTCGCTTTCCGCCTCGGCCATGGAGAGGGCTTGTTACAGGCGCTTCAATTGCTGGCGGAGACCGACGAACCGGTGGTCAACCGGTATTATATCGTGATGCACAGTAGCCACCCGGTCATCTACAACCGGATCAGGCGATTGGAGAAACTGCTGGGCTGGCGGACGTAGGGAGCCGGCTATGCCCAGAAATTATTGGGGCGGCAGCGGCGGCGGTTTATCTTGTGATAAATTACATCTACTACCGACATGCTAAAAACTGTTCTTCTGTTTAGCGTTCTCGCGGCCGCGGGCTGCGAAGCGCATGCCCAATTCGTAGACAAGCCAGGCGACCCCGTCGATTATGTCAATCCGTTGATGGGTACCCAATCTACGTACGAACTGTCCAGCGGCAATACCTATCCGTCGATCGGCCTGCCGTGGGGCATGAATTTCTGGACGCCGCAGACGGGGAGGAACGGAGACGGCTGGCAATACACTTACACAGCCAACAAGATCAGGGGGCTCAAACAGACCCATCAGCCTTCGCCATGGATGAACGATTATGGCGAATTCAGTATCATGCCGGTGACCGGTCTTCGCTTTCGCGAAGAAGATCGCGCCTGCTGGTTCTCGCACAAGGCGGAAGTGGTGAAGCCTTATTATTACCGTGTCTACCTCGCCGACTATGACATAACCGCGGAGCTGACGCCGACCGAGCGGGCCGTCGCCTTCCGTTTCACCTTTCCAAAAACGGACAGCGCCTTCGTGGTGATCGATGCGTACAACCGGGCTTCCTTTATAAAGGTGATACCCGGCGAAAATAAGATCATCGGGTACAGCACGCGCAACAGCGGCGGCGTGACCAAGAATTTCCGCAATTATTTCGTGATCATTTTCGACCGGCCGTTCACGGCCATGCATACCTGGAAGGACAGCACCCTGATGGATTCGGCGGAAGCGACCGACAAACACGTCGGGGCCCTTGTCGGTTTCGCCTGCCCGTCGCGTGGGACCGTGATCAACGCCCGCGTCGCCTCTTCCTTTATCAGTATCGAACAGGCGGAAAGAAATCTCAACGAGCTCGGCAATGACGACTTCGGGACTGTCGCCGCCAGGGGGCGCGCAGTCTGGAACAAAACGCTGGGCAGGGTAACGGTGGAAGGCGGGACGATCGACCAGGTCCGAACCTTTTATTCGTGTCTTTACCGGATGCTGTTCTTCCCCATGCGTTTGTACGAGACCGACGCCAGCGGGCAGGTCGTTCACTATAGCCCGTACAATGGCAAGACCGAGCCCGGCTATCTTTTCGGGGGCACGGGTTTCTGGGATACCTTCCGCGCGCTGTATCCCTTCCTCAACCTGGTATACCCGGATATCAATAAGGAAATGCAGGAAGGGCTGGTCAACGACTACAGGGAAGGCGGATGGCTTCCGGAGTGGTCGGCGCCCGGTTACCGGAACGTGATGATCGGTAACAACTCCGCATCCATCGTGGCGGACGCGTGGATCAAAGGATTGCGAGGGTACGATATTCAGACCTTATACCAGGCATTGTTGAAAGATGCCAACGCGGCGGGGCCCATCGACGCCGTCGGCCGCAAAGGAGTGGGCTATTACAATTCGCTCGGTTATGTCCCTTACGACGTGGGCATCAACGAGAACGCCGCGCGCACGCTCGAATATGCATACGACGATTTCAGCATCTACCGGCTGGGTAAGGCGCTTGGTCGTCCGGCCGAAGAACTGCGGTTGTATGCGCAACGCTCACAGAACTATCGGAACCTTTTCGATCCCGAACACAAGCTCATGCGGGGTAAGAACAAGGACGGCAGCTTCCAAAGCCCCTTCAATCCGTTCAAATGGGGAGACGCCTTTACCGAGGGCAACAGCTGGCATTACACCTGGGGCGTTTTTCACGACATCCAGGGATTGATCGATCTGATGGGCGGTAGACGGCAGTTCGTCCGTATGCTGGACAGCGTATTCGTCATGCCGCCTGCATTCGATGACAGCTACTACGGCGAAGTGATCCACGAGATCCGGGAGATGCAGATCGCAGGCATGGGGCAATATGCACACGGCAACCAGCCGATCCAGCACATGCTGTATCTCTACAATTATGCGGGCGAGCCCTGGAAATGCCAGTATTGGGTTCGTCAGACCATGCGCAGGATGTACCAGGCCACGCCCGACGGGTATTGCGGCGATGAGGACAATGGGCAGACGTCTGCGTGGTATGTCTTCTCGGCGTTGGGGTTCTATCCCGTTTGTCCGGCCACGGACCAGTATGTGCTGGGGACGCCGCTTTTTCAGAAAACGGTGTTACACCTGGCGAACGGCAAGACCTTCGTGATCAGCGCTCCGGGAAATGGCGAGACGAATCTTTATGTGCAAAGCGCGGTACTCAACGGGCGGCCCTATACGAAGAACTGGATCGGGCATTCGGTCATAGAGGCTGGGGGGCAATTGCAACTGACTATGGGTGCGGCGCCGAATAAAGGGAAGGGGGTGAATGCGGAGGATTTCCCGTATAGTTTTTCGACGGACAAGGACGCGCCAAAAATGAAATAACCGGCGGTGATGGGGCCGGGCTGCGGAGGTGACGGGGCCGGGTGGCGGTGAGGAGGCTGGAGGTGCCTGGGCGGGCGAATTCAGAGCGAAAGTCCCTGGCGATGACGTTGGCGCTGGCTTAGTTCCTGTTGTTGGCGCATCGACTCTTTCCGGTCGGCGATCTCATCATGCTGTGCCGACAGTTTCAAAAGAAGGCGGCGGGTTTCTTCGGCATCCGGGTAGTCCGGTCGGAGGATGGCTTGCTCCCGGGGTTTGAGTCGCAGTTGGTTTTCGGCCGCCAGCTCGAGCAGCCGGTCCCTGACGCCTGTGCGCCGGAGAATGGCATCGGCGGTATACTGTTGCCCGAGCGTAGTGTCGCGCACCGCGGTCATCGAATTGAAATCGACATAACAGATGCCGTGTCCGTCGTCGGGATTTTTTGGGGCGGCAGCCGGTTTCTGACCGCGGGAAGGGCGTTGGGTCAGCGCTGGGATAACGACCCGGATCTGCTGGTCCGCCATCTGCCGTCTGAACATGCGCAGGCTATAATCCGGCGGCAGCATCATGAGGTTGTAGTCGATCAAGGAGGTGATCCGTCGCGCGTCCTCGTGTGAGAACCTTTCGCTGAGGCCGAATTTATTTTCCAGCGCCTTTAGCGTCACCGGCCGATCGAAGTCGCTGGCTTTGATGGGCGCGCCTAATTTTTTTCCTTCCGCATCGATCATCCGGTAGTAAAGGCCCCGATTTTCAAACATGGCGCTGTCCTCGCGTCCGCGGTCGGCGCGGACATGGTAAAGGCCGAGAACGGCGTTGTAGGATTCAAAAGAATCGAACGAATAGCGTTCAAGCACATATTGCAGTACTTCGGCGATGGCGGTTTTTGTCGGCCGCTCGCCATACCGGAGGCTGGTCGGCCGGTCCGGGAGCCGGTGTGCGGCCGAAGCCTGGATCAGCCGAAGATATTCTTCCGGCGAGGTTTGTTGAAGCAGGCGGAGCCGGTCCGGTAAGGGGAGCGCTTCCGTCAGGTGATGATCGGTCGCGATCTTATGGCAGGTGTGCATCAGGTGATGGGGTGAACGCAGATCGTTGTCGATGCGGCTGCCGTCGGGCCGGATATTGGTGGAGACGATGTGGAAATGCGGGTGACCGGCGTCGATATGCCGGTAAAGAAGCCAGGGCTGATCGCCGAATCCTATCCCCTCCATGAACGCTGCGGCGATGCGGGTCATCTGCCGATCGGTCAACCGGTCATCCGGATGGAAATTAACGGAGATGTGTATGGCCTGTTTTTTTGAGCGTTCGTTGAGTGTGGAGAGGTCATGGAAGCGCTGTAGTTTTTCCCTCATGGTAAGGTCTTCCTTTTCCTGCCAGAAATTGTGGGCATCGAGGAGCAGCGCCTGATTTGCCGCGACTTTTTGTTCGTTGTATTGCAGACAGGAACGTATGGTCTGTGATGATTTGACTATAGCAAGCATTGTTGGGCGATTTGACGTACGATCGATTTTATTTCGGTGAGCTCGTTTAGCGGGCCGGCGGCAGCTGTCGGCTCGAGCATGTCGATGAGCGTATCGAGCCTGCTTTTGATGAGGCCGAGTTGCTGAAGGATGTCTTCGCGGGTCTGGTCGCGGACCTTGACGACAATCGGTTTGTTGGTAAGCATTTTTTTCGCGTATTCGGTCAGGCTCCGGCATGTCGTTTTTTGCAACTGCCGATAGACTTCGTCGAATTCGTCAGGTGAGAGGCGGATAGACAGGAAACGGGTGGATGGATGGTCGGTTTGCGCAGCTTGCGCGAGGTATGCGCACATACGAAAAGGTTTAATTTATTTTTGGAGGGTTATAAATTTACGCATTTTTTTTTGATGAATAGGCGGGAAATGCCGGGTGCGGGGACTGCGGGTTATCCGGCGAAGACGGGGAAAGGATGGGGCCGGTGGCCAGCGGTCGCGGGAAAGGATGGGGCCGGCGGCCAGCGGTTATCGTATAAAACCGATGAGTTCCAAATTCGCCGTGGTGACGCCGGCCTTCATGTCCTGGTATTCGATGCGCAGATAGGTGTTGCCGGGTTTGGCGGAGCGGCCCAGGTCGACTTGCACGACACGGGCGGTAGGTTTGCCGGATTCGAGGGTGCCGGTGATGTCGGTTCTTTCCAGTCGCCAGGTATACCCCTGCCATTGACCGTAGGGATCGGAAGGCGGGGTGGTCACGGCGCCTTTGAACGGGAGGGTATCACCGCCGTACATCAGCTGCTGTTGCCGTATATCCAGCACAAGATAATCGAGGAGATGGGTGTTGCCGTCGCTTTTGAACTGGATGACGTCGTTGTCGGCATGGACGGCCACTTTTTGCGAATCGACGGGTACCAATTGCGGAGGTTGCGATTCCATATGCTGCACTTCCCGGTACTGTTCGCGGGTGATGCCGAAATGTTCGTCGTATGGCAGCGATTGCCCGCCGCCGTATTTATTCCGGTATTCGATAAACCAGTCTTTATTGGCCATGATCGCGTTGTTCATCCGGATCAATATCGGCTGCATATCGGCCGGGATGTCCGGCTCCAGGGTTTCGAAGACGAAGGAAGGGCGGGAGAAAACGCCTTCGGCGAACCGGAATGCGGAATCCCGTACAGGGTCGTTTATACGCGAGGTGTCGGCATGCTGGGCAAACCCGGCCAGCGACACGACCAGGAGGACAGCGGACAGAAGGTGTTGGAGAGGATTCATTGGCGATGGGAGTGAAGCCAAAATTAAAGAATCGGTTGCCGTTACGCGGAAAATTCGTAGTTTTGCCGTCCCATTGCCCAATAGTATAATGGTAGTACAGAAGATTCTGGATCTTTTAGTCTTGGTTCGAATCCAGGTTGGGCAACCACACTGGACAAATCAAAAACTTCTTTGGTTTGTCCAGTTTCATTTTGGCTGAAACCCACGTCCAGCGCGTATATCAGCTCGACCGCCTCATTTACCCTTGTGGTTCGATAACGGAACCCGTCAAAAATGAGTTTTTCGGGATAAATCGAACCAATGATAACCCGCTTCCGCTTTACGTCCCCTTCTTTGTACAATTCGTCGAGGTGTGCCAGATTGGAAACGGCCTTTTCCAGCAACGGCTCTATGTTGGTGGATACCCGGGATGCCTCAATTAAGCGCACTTCCAACATTTCGATCTTTTTATCATTTTCCCGCTTGATCTCCCGGAAATCCTGGGCGTCTATTTCTTCTTTCAACAGCAGTTTCCTGCCTTTCGCCACTTCCAGGTTAGCCGCCTCGATCTGCTCGCTGATCGCCTTGATGTCCTCCCGCTGGCCTTT
>DASZYU010000029.1:0-5081 GCA_035545215.1 Puia sp. | reverse complement strand
ATCCTGACGCATCTCCAACGGGTGAACAGCGAACTGTCCACCGGACGGGGTCTTCGGCAGCGGCCGTTGTTGCTGAAGATAGCTCCCGATCTTTCGTCGACGCAACTGGATGACGTGGTGGACCTGGCGCTCGAGATCGGGCTCGACGGGTTGGTGGCGACCAATACCACGATCACCCGCGACGGGCTCCTGACTTCCGCGGACCGTGTGGCCGCGATCGGGGCGGGCGGGCTCAGCGGGGCGCCCGTGCGCGAGCTCTCGACCGAGGTCGTGCGCTATTGCTGTTCGCGGTTGGGCGGCCGCATCCCCGTGATCGCTTCGGGCGGGGTGTTTACCGCGGCGGATGTCCGTGAGAAACAGGGCGTCGGCGCTGTGCTGGTGCAGGTGTGGACGGGGTTTATTTATGAGGGGCCGTTCATCGTGAGGAGGGTGTGCAGGTGATGGAGAAATTGACGTCGTAAAGTTTGTCGCGGGAGACGCTGAAGCTGCCGGTCAGCGCTTGACGCCGGGAGCACGGCGGAACGACAGGATACCTCTTTATCGCAAGGAAAGCGATTTGCCCCCAACCTCTTATTTTTGTGCATCTTAACGGACCGCGCATGCACCCATTGTTTAGCCTGGATTCGCTTGTGAGCCTGCTCACCCTTATCGTGCTGGAGATCGTGCTCGGTATCGACAACGTGATCTTCGTGTCAATCCTCATCGGGCGTTTGCCGCCGGACCGGCAATTGGCGGCGCGGCGGGTATGGATGATCGCCGGGATGCTGGTCCGCAGCGGATTGCTCTTTGGCCTGGGCTGGCTGGTGACCAGCGGCAACAGCGTCTTGTTCTCTATCGCCGGTTATGGTTTCAGCACGCGGAACCTGATCATGATCGGCGGCGGGCTCTTTCTGCTGTACAAGACCGTCAGGGAGATCCACGAGAAACTCGAAGGCGATCCGCAGGAAGGCGAAGAAACGGAGCAGGAGGGCCCACCCTCCTTTTGGCCGCTGGTCAGCCAGCTGGTGCTGGTCGATACGGTCTTTTCCTTCGACAGCATCGTCACCGCCGTCGGGCTTGCCCAGTATATCGCCGTCATGATCACGGCAGTGATCCTGGCCATGATCCTCATGTTCTTTTTTTCGCGCGTCATCGCCGATTTTATCAATCGCCGTCCCACATTCAAGATCCTGGCGTTGTCCTTTCTCCTGATGGTCGGGTTCAGTCTTCTTTTCGAGGGGCTCGAGCCGATCCACCACATGCATATCGAAAAGGGGTACATCTATTTCTCGATGGCGTTTGCCTTCGGCGTCGAATTGCTGAACACCCGTGTAAGAAAAAAATAAGCTATATTCAGCCTATAAACTTCTACGCCATGGCCGCCACCGACAAACGCATCGACGCCTACATCGCGAAGTCCGCGGACTTTGCCCAACCCATCCTGAACCATTTGCGCAGCCTCGTCCACAAGGCTTGCCCGGATGCGACCGAAACGATCAAATGGGGGATGCCTTTTTTCGAGACCAACGGTTCGATACTTTGTAATATGGCCGGCTTCAAACAGCATTGTTCCTTTGGATTGTGGAATGCCCCTTTGTTGAAGGACCCCGAAGGCATCCTTCGCGTGAAGGAGAAGAATGCCATGGGACATTTCGACCGGATCACTTCGTTGAAAGACCTGCCCGCGGATAAGATCCTGGTATCCTACCTAAAAGAGGCCGCGCAACTCAACGCACAGGGGGTCAAGAAACCGGCGCCTGCAAAAAAAGCTCCCAAACCGGAATTGCCGGTCCCCGCCGAACTCGCGAGCGCATTGAAAAAGAACAGGAAGGCAAAGCTGGCCTTCGAAGGATTCCCGCCTTCGCACCGCCGGGAATACATCGAATGGATCACCGAAGCCAAAACGGACGCCACCCGAGAAAAAAGGATCGCCACGACGATAGAGTGGCTGGAAGAGGGGAAGTCGAGGATGTGGAAATATCAGAAATAAGCTCAGCCGATACAAAGCAGCGCGGCGGCGACCACGCCCGCCGTTTCGGTACGCAGCCTGTTGGATCCCAGCGTGACGGGGACGAATCCGGCCGTCAGCGCCGCGTCCACTTCGCCGGGCGAAAAATCACCTTCGGGACCGATGAGGATGAGAGACGCGGATCTGTCCGCACGGGTAGTTGCCGGGTCGAACCCGCCTGTGGCGGATGGATGTGGGATCGCACCCAGGCTGGCCGTGGGCCGGGGCGTCCCGAGGCAATGGGCAATATAGCGCGCAGGAAAATCAGGCAGGCTGCCGTTACTCCGTATGAGTTCCGAAAAGGGCATCGGATCGGCTAGCCGGGGCAGCCAACCCTGCTGCGATTGGAGCATCGCGCTGACCGCGATTTGTTGCAACCTGTCCATCCGGGCCGTCGTTCGTTCGGTGCGGTCGCAAACAAGGGGTATGATACCGGTGACGCCGATTTCGGTCGCTTTTTCGACGAACCATTCGAAACGCGAGGCATTTTTCAGTGGCGAGATCGCGATCGTTACGCGGGGTTCCGGAGCCGCGACAGGGGTGGCAGAGCGAATGGCGACGCAACATTTTTTCTTGTGATCTTCGATGATCTCCGCGGTGAGCAGGGCGCCCCTCCCATTGGTAAGACGGAGTAAATCGCCGCGTTTCATCCGAAGGACCTGCACGATGTGGCGGGAGTTGTCCTCGTCCAGGATCACTTCCTGTCGTCCTGGATCGTAGCCGGGGGAGTAGAACAGCGGTAAAGACATGGGAATTGCAATATGGTGGTCGTTCTTGTCCCGGGGTCGAAGGCTGCCGAAGCAGCCGCACAGACGGTATCAGAAGGGCGCTTCGTCGTCATCCATGGGCAGGTCCTTCATCCGGCTACCGGCCTGGATATAGAGTCTGGCGCCGCCGCCTTCATTGTCCTGAACGGGTTTCCAGTTACCCGAAGGCATGCCGATGCCGCCGAAATCGTCATCGCCGTATTCCGTGAATTTTTGGATATGGAGGAGGGCGCGCAACTTGATCGTCTCGAGTGATCCGTTACGGTGTTTGGCGATCTTGACGTGTGTTTCGCCCTTGTTGCTTTCGCCGTTTTCGTTGGCAGTGATGCCATAGTATTCGGGGCGGTAGAGAAACATGACCATATCGGCGTCCTGCTCGATGGCGCCGGATTCGCGGAGGTCGCTCAGCTGCGGTATCTTCTCGCCTTCCTTCCGGGACTCGACCGCGCGGCTCAACTGCGAAAGCGCGATGATCGGCACCTGCAGCTCTTTGGCGAGGCCCTTCAGGTCCCTGGAAATCCGGCTGATCTCCTGTTCCCGGTTGCCGTTCCGGTTGTCGCCGGCGCCGCTCATGAGCTGGAGGTAGTCGATAATGATCATGCCGACCTGGTGTTTGTTCTTTAACCGCCGGCACTTGGCGCGAAGCTCGAAAATATTCAACGCGGGGGTATCATCGATAAAAATGGGCGCTTTCGCCAGCCGGTCGATCCCTTTTTTATACAGCTGTTTCATCTCATGCTCTTCGAGACGGCCCCTGGCGATCTTTTCCATGAAGATCTCGGATTCGGCGCTGAGGATACGCTGCACCAGCTGAGCGGAGCTCATTTCCAAACTGAAAAAAGCCACCGGCGTCGGTTTGGTGGAATGGAGGGCCGCATTGCGCGCCAGGTTGAGGGCAAAAGCCGTTTTACCGACGGCCGGCCTGGCGGCCAGGATGATCAGGTCCGTCTGCTGCCATCCGTAGGTCACCTTGTCCAGGGACATAAAACCGCTGGGCACGCCGGTGATCTCGTCCTGTCTGTGACGGAGGTCCTCGATGCGCTGGATGGTCTTGACCAGCACAGTGTCGATACTGTCGAAATTCTTGCGAAGATGGTTGTTGGTGATCTCGAATAGCTTGCTCTCGGCGTCATCCAGCAGATCGAAAACATCGGTGCTGTCCTCATAAGCATCGCCGATGATCTCGCCGCTGATCCGGATCAACTCGCGCTGAATGAATTTCTGCAGGATGATGCGCGAATGCGTTTCGATATTGGCGGTGGAGACGACTGCATTGGTGAGCTTGGTGACGTAATAAGGACCGCCGACGATGTCCAGTTCGGTGCGGGTCTTCAACTCCTCGACGACGGTCAGGATGTCGATGGGTTGGCTCTTCTGCGCCAATCCCTGCATCGCCCGGTAAATCCGCTGGTGTCCTTCGAGGTAGAAACACTCCGGTTTCAGGATCTCGACGACCGTATCGAAAGCGCTGGTTTCCAACATAATGGCGCCTAATACGGCTTCTTCCAACTCCCTGGCCTGGGGGGGGATCTTTCCATAGACCATGGTACTCAGGTCTACGGGAGGCTTGCGCCTCATCTTTGCACGGTCCTTGTTAAGGTGAAGATCAGTGAATTCCATAGCAAACCGTCCGAATGATACTTTTAATAAAATATTTGTGGGCAGACTCCGCGGGCAGCATTAACGAATTGTTACGTCAACATGAAGGGAATGTTACCCGATTTGTCAGGGAGGCGAATATAGAATTCCTAAAACCGTCGGACGAAATTTTTCTTTTTGTTTCTTTATCCTTTAGAAATTCACTTCCTTATCCACAGGTTGTCCGGGTTTGTGCACAATATTCTCCAACCTTTCCACAATTTAAAAAAGTTTTCAGTCCTGCCGGGATTTAAATTCACACCTATTGTGCAGAAGTATTTGGCAGCAAAAATTTTGTGGGGAAGCTTGAACTACAGAATGCGGTTTGGCGGGTTTTTAAGGGCCGGCAGACGATTTGTCTGCCGGCCGGAATGAGATGCGGCGCGGGTTTGAAGGATCGGATGCGAAAACCCGAAACGCTGGAACTCAGCCCCCGCGCGCTTATCGCCCAGGTTTATTGTCCGGTTTGCCCGGTGGGTGCGGCGGATGTTGCTGATCGGGCGCGGGTTTTGCGCTGTTTCCTACCGGTCTCGGCTGGTTGGCGTTTGCCGGTGGGGGAATGAAACGTCCCGCTGCCGGTCGTCTTCCACCGTTGGATGCTTGCTGACCGTTAGGCTGGCTCGGTTGAACGCCACGGCCAGAGGTCCCGTTATTAGAATTGTTCGCCTGGCCCGCAGGAGCGCCCGGGA
>DASZYU010000028.1:0-7361 GCA_035545215.1 Puia sp. | reverse complement strand
CGGAGGGGATATCAACGGCGGTATCATGGATATCGGCCAGTTGTTCACCCGGCCCGTGTTGCGGCGGAGCCCTTACCGGACCTCCGCAAAAGGCATCTATATCTGTTCGTCCGCGACGCCACCCGGCGGCGGAGTGCATGGAATGTGCGGTTATTGGGCGGCACGCAGGGCGCTGCGAGACATATTTTGCATCGCTTGATGCGCCGGCGGCAAGGAATTCTCAAACCCCCTGGATCCAATAAAGACAGACCGGCTGACCCGCCCCCCTATGATCTTCATCGCAACCGGCCCGCATCCGCCATGAAGGAGGCGCTGGTCCTTTGCATCGCCGGTTATGTGCCTTTTCGCGGCATGGGATCGGGATTCCGCATCGCTGACCGGCTTTCCTTTTTTCGCTGATGCATCCCGTAAGGAGCTTGCGATCCGAGTGACGATCCGTTCGCGTCATACCGGATTTAATAAAAATAGGGTTTCTAAAAGAAACCCCTTTTTTCGGATACTGGACTTTAAACGGAATAGGGCACAGTGGTTAATCGGGATATTGAATACGCTTTATGATTTGATTCACTAATTCCGAGGAAAGCGGCTTACTATGGCAACCTTTTACAAAATAATGCGAACGCGCCTTTTGAACCTCGATGGGACTGGCAGCAGCCGACAACACGAAAACATGAAATTGCCCCTTTATGACGTTTTCCAGTTCTTCTATGCTGTCCAGAAGTGCCAAACCATCTGTCTCCGGCATGTGCAGATCTGTCAGAATAACAGTGGGAATCGCATTTTTCTTCCAATCGTATTCCTGTACGATGAATGTCAAGGCTTCACTGGCGCAGGCAAATGAGATGGTTTCCGCACATTCATCGAGCCCTTGAATCAATTTTTCTTCCAGAGCAAGGGCAAACGGATCGTCGTCAACGAGGATGAAACGAAATCGTTTTTTCAAGGGATTTTCTTTTTATGATCATCGGTAGGAGGTAAAGCTAGTCAATGTTTCGTTGTGCCGCGCGGCGCAAATACGCTTCGTATGGTACAATTCGGACTTTTGCGTAAATTTAGGAATGGCAGGAAAGCCTATTCCGGTATATGACATCGACAACTTCACTTATTGGGGAACCGAAAGCTCTTTCTATGCCAATGCCTTTCCCGATCACCTGAAACAACATGCACATCTCATATTGGCGCCGCACAGACATGTATTTTATGTGACCGTCCTGTTTACGAAAGGAAGCGGGAGCCACGAAATAGACTTCAATACCTATGAGATCGTCCCGGGTAGTGTTTTTATGCTTTCCCCCGGTCAGGTGCATACCTGGAAGCTGTCGAAAGACATCGATGGATATATCGTTTTCCATGACAAGGAGTTTTACAACCTTAATTTCACGCATGACAAGGTGGAGAACTACCCTTTTTTTAGCAGCACGGAAAACAGACCCCTGACTATATTGAAGGATCGAGAAATTTCCAGCATAGAGCTGGACTTTCGGGCAATCGTGGGGGAATACCAGAACCGTCAATTAATGGCTTTTCAGAAGATATGCTCCTTACTGACTGTTCTTTACATCGATCTATCCCGCGCATACCTGCCGGTGGCGCAAAGGGCGAAACAAAATGAAACGCAGTTAGCGCAGGTCCGCAGGCTCGAAATATTGGTAGAGAATCATTTCAGAAGCACCAAATCGGCCGGGCAATATGCCCGGATGATGTTTACGGGTGAGAAGAACCTCAACAGGATCTGTAAGATCACGCTCAACAAGACCACATCGGAAGTTATTGCAGACCGGATCATCCTTGAGGCCAAGCGAATGCTGGTGCATTCGAAATTTTCCGTTATCCAGATCGCAGCGGAATTAGGATACCTCGATGACTCGTATTTTGTCCGCGTATTTAAAAAACGCACCGGGGAAACACCGCTCCAATTCCTCAGGCGGTACCAAACAAAGAATCACTGAGCCAGACGAATTCGCCGGTACCGGAAATACCCTGTCGGAGAATTCGAACCCCATATTAAGGCTCGACATCCGGCATGATCCATCCCCTCACGCTTCCGCGAGCCGGACGCGTCTTTTGCTTTTCCGGTATTTTTCGGCGATGATCTCGCTCATCGGCCGCTGGTACACCTTGCTTTCCACCCAGGACACCAGGTCGAGATAGGCGAAGGCGCGGGCCTCGTAGCGGTTGCCTTCGAAGTGTTTGATCTTCCCGAGGAATTTCTCCAATTCCTGCCTGAGCCCGGTACGCGAGGTCTGGAAGGAAGTCCGGAGGAAACGGAACATCTCTTCCTCGACCTTGGTCAGCCGTTCCCGACGCGCCATAAAGCGGTAGACCGACTTGGTCAGCGACTCCATCAGATCGAAATTCTTCAGTTCGTAGTGCGCCATCAGGTGCAGCACGCGGGCATAACATTGCAGATCGTTGCGCAGGTCCATCGGGTCGTTGATGATGCGCTGCAGATAGTCGATACAGGTGTCGTAATCGCCGGCGCCGAAATACATGACCGCGATCTTGTAGTTGAGCACGAGGATGCGGTGGCGATCGATGAACAGGTCATATTCGGCGAGTTTTTCCTCGACGGCCGGGACGAACTGCAGGCCTTCGGTGAAATTGCCGCGCATGAAGACCTGGTTGATCCGGGCGGTCGTGATATAGACGAAGGACTGTATCCGGAAGTTGTCGTTCTCTTTTACCCGGTCCGTTTGCGAGAAGGCCTCAAACTGCCGGAGGACGGCGGCGAACCGCTCGTGGTTACGGAGATCGAAATGCGCGTTGAGCAGGTTGTGGAGCGCCTTGATGTAGTGCCCGGTCTCGACGCGGATCATCAGGGGTTGTTCCTCGAACAGATCGAGCCACTTTTGCGAATAACGATAGTACATCAGGAAATCCTGCCGGATGAACGCATACCAGTTGTAGGTCTGATAAAGATAGAGCCGCTCGTAAAAACCGGTCTGCTCCCAGGCGTTGGGCGGCAGCTGTTCCTTCAGGTATTCCCGGATCCTTTCCTCGTCCTTTTCATTCCGCGCGTGTCCGTTGCGGATGTACCAGCTGTAGACCAGCAGCGCCAGGTTGGAGAGACGGGCCACCATATCGATCCGGCCGATGACCGCGGCGGATTCGGCCGACAACTGTTCGGCTCGCATCTGCATGCTGTGCGTGATGTGCAGGGTCTCGATCCGCTTTTCGAGCGCCACCACCTGGACCAGGAAATTGTACTTTTGGTTGGCCCTGGCCGTTTCCTTGGCGCGGTCGAGCATGCGGAGACTTTGCTGGAACAGCCCCTTTTTATAGAGGATATGGGCGTAGTCGAACATTTCGTTCAGCTGCAGATCGATGCTGTCGGCGCTTTTCAATAGCCGAAGACTGGCGAGTATCTGTTTGTACAGATGGGTCTTGAGATTGGACAACTGCGGCTTTTCGATGCCCGGCAGTTTCTGGAGCAGGCGACGCTCGTCGTAGTCGGTCAGCTTATCCATGGCGTCGAACAGCTGTACGATCTTGAGGTCCTCTTTGGTCGAACTGCGCTTGATGTACAGCTTGAAATGTCTTTTTTCCGACTTTTCCAGCGAACGTATCAGTTGGAATAAAGTATCTGAGAACCGGTTGGCCATATTATTATCTTTTGTTATATGGCGGCGCCATCGTTAGCGGCCCGGCCCGGGCCTTCCAGCTCGCAATCTAGTCAAGAATTGACAAATTCGATGGTTAAACGGCTACAAAAATTGTAGTTATGAAAAGAGTACCACCGGTTTTCACGTTTGTTTTAGTCATATAAAGTGTAGTGTTTTCTCAATGTGACCTTAGCGTCCTCCGGGGCTTGTTTCTACAAAGCCCTGCTGTTTTTAAGTGCTCGTAAAAAAAGATACCGATTTTCCTGAAAGTATCCGGGGGCCGGGCCGTCTATAGATAGAACGCCGCTGCGGACTTATTGTTCTGACTGCGGGGGTATGGATCATCCAACATTAACTGCTAAATCGGAGTAGCGTGCAAACCTTTTTCTTTATTCGTCACGAGGGCCGGTATGTAAAGGTCGAATTCCGGCATATCGTTTACATCGAAGCCCGGAAGAACTATACCCGGCTGGTGCTCGGGGACAAGCCGACCGTGCTGGTCCTCGTCACGCTGAAACAATGGGAAAGACTGCTTCCGCCCGACCAGTTTTGCCGCATTCATCGCGGCTATATCGTCGCCATTGACAAGCTGACGGCATTCGACAACAGGTATGTCTATATCTGCGGCGAGAAGATCGCCATCGGCGAACAGTACCGCACCGCGCTGCCGGATGTGGTGTCCATCCTCGCCGCCATGCCCTTGCGCGATCACGCGCGAGGCGCCCGCCAGGACGTCCTGTCCGAACTCGACCTCCGATAGGGTGGGACGGCTTCCGGGAGTTTCCTGACGCTCGCCGCCTTCCCCAAACGCCCGGGCCTCCGCCAGACGACCCCGCTATGCGCCGCCTTCCCCAAGCGCCCGGACCTCCGTATTACGTATCGATCCGACCGGAGAGCGTGTTATTTTGCTCGAAAAATGCTATATTGACAGATGCGGCCTGGAGAGGCAACCCCTTGGAAAAATACGGCGTTTACTCTATAAACTCATTAGAACACAGGTAAGTAAGCGGACAATTTTGGAAAAATTACTTCATATGATCGCAGGCTGTGCCCGTGATGACCGGCAAAGCCAGAAGATGCTATACGAGCAATACTATGGCCTGTGTCTCAAGATCGCTTTCCGGTATGTGAACACCTATGAGCAAGCGACCGAAGTGACGCATGACGCTTTCCTGAAGATGTTCCGCAATTTCAGCCGTTTTGAAGTACGGGACAAGGAAAAGGTCGAGATGCTCCTCATCGGGTGGATCAGGAGGGTCGTTATCAATGCGGCCATCGACTACATGCGCAGGGAAATGAACAACACGCAAACGTATCCGATCCCTGAACATGTTTGGGAGCACAAGGACGACGGGCAATCCAGTGACGATAGCATGCTTTACAAGGAGCTGATGACGCTGGTAAAGGAGCTGCCGCCCGCCTATCGCGTTGTGTTCAACTTACACGTTATAGAGGGGTATTCGCACCCGGAAATCGCAAAGATGCTCGGAATAACGACCGGTACATCGAAATCCAATCTTTCAAAAGCGCGCGCGCATTTGCAAAAGGCCCTAAGAGCAGAAAACAGTGAAAAAATTATATGTTAAAGGACACCGACATTGACGATCTCTTCAGGCGGGCGTCCGATAAATACCCGCTGAGAACAGACGGCGCCGACTGGAACAAAATGGCCGCCGCGCTGGATAAGACCCCTGTGTCCGGGGAGTCCAATGATACGGACACGAATGAACGCCGTAGGAACCGGAGGCTCTTCTGGTTGCTGCTTTTCCTGCCGCTCGGCGGGGCGGGTTATTTTGCCCTTCACCATTCCGGCAACGGGTCTTCACACGGCGTGGCAGCCGTGGCGACGGCCCGGATGGGAGACAAACATTTGGCCCGGACGAATGAATCCCCGGCCCCAACGAATGAAACGCCGGCCACCGGCGGCGCGCAAAAGGCCGAGGCGAATGAAACCCCGGCCACCGTCAACGGACAAACGGCCGTTGCCCCGGCAGTACCCGGAGACAGAGCGACAGCTGAAATGGGATTCGCGGCCAGTTCTGCGGCCCGCAAAGGGTCAGGCAGTACGACGCCGACAAGCCAGGGAGGCACCGACCATCCGGGTGTGACGACAGCTATAGATCCGGCAGCCAGCAGGCCGCAAGGCACCGTTTCGCCGGCGAGATCAAAGACCGCGGATCAACCGGGAACGGTGGCCGGACAGACAGCCATTGAAGCTGAACTTCAGCCGGCCGGTGATCAATCGACAATAGCAGCCGGACCAGGAAGCACTACGAGATACAACAGACGCGGAGGAAAACCGGGAGCGCCGGGCCAATCGGGACCGGTCGCAGCATTGGGCGCGAACGGGACACCGGCAAACCGGTCCACAACGGAAACAAACGAACCCCTTACCCTCCGATGGGACGGAGCGGATATGCGGCTGGCGCCAACGACCGGGGATTACCTCGTGTCGGTGAACGTGACTGCGCCGGGATCGCCGGCGAGCAACGCGCCCGCCAAACAAAACCCCGCGGGGCAGAAAGCCGCCCGGCAGAAACCAACACATTACTTCTATGCCGGGGTCTTCGCAGCGCCGGACTTCAGCACGGTGAAGATGCAAAGCGTGAAGAAGGTAGGCACTACCTTCGGCGTCCTGGTCGGTTATGCCATCAATGCTCACTGGTCGATCGAGACCGGCGCATCCGTCGACCGGAAAAATTATTATACGCAAGGCGAATACTTCGACACCACGCATGTTCACATGCAGCCTGATTCCCGCCTGCTGAATGCGAGCGGTACCTGTTACATGTGGGAGATCCCGCTGAATGTCCGGTACAATTTTAACCCGGACGGAAAAACGAAATGGTTCGGCACCGCCGGTTTCTCCACCTACCTGATGTCGAAGGAGAACTACAGCTTCGAAGTCCAGAAGAACTCGTATTCGTGGTACTATTCATGGAATAACAAACAACCATCCCAATACCCTTTTTCCATAGTCAATCTGAGCGCCGGATTCGAACAACGTCTCGGACGGGTGGGGAGCCTGCGGATGGAACCCTATGTTCGGCTGCCACTCGGGGGCATCGGCACGGGCAAACTGCCCATCATGAGCGCGGGTGTCAACATCGGTATCACGCGCCGGCTATGGTAAAGAGCTAACTTGACTATATCATGCGAAAAAAGCGAACCATTTTGTGGCTGGTGGCCCTTTTGCTCCTGCTCGCGGTGGCCTGGGCCTGGCACCTCTATGATAAACCGCATCTCAGCGCAGCGGGCGAAACGCCCGACGTCACCATCAATGCCGATACGCTCTATCATCAATACCAGGCGGATGAACACGCGGCCGACCAGAAATACATCGGGAAGGTGCTGTCGGTCAGGGGCAGACTGACCGAGATACAACACAGCGGAAATTCGGAGATCTGGATCCTGTCGACACAACCCGGCGGCGGGGGCATCAATTGCCAACTGTTTGCCGGCACGAAGGTCGACCCGGAACCCAAACCCGGCGATGCCGTTACGGTCAAAGGCCGCTGCACGGGTTTCCTGATGGACGTCAATCTCGCCGATTGCGTGCCGGACAAACCATGATCGGAAAACGCGCGGACATGCGCAAACGGCACCCGCCGCGGATAAGAAGCCGCGGAGATTCATGCTTATTGAAAAAGCGATCGCAAACAAAAACTTAAACTGTCCTCCGTTATGAGCCCGAAAATTCTATTGTTCACCCTCGTCATCGCCGGTACCCTGCTCTACGTGGCCGGTTGCTCGAAGGAG
>DASZYU010000027.1:0-5114 GCA_035545215.1 Puia sp. | reverse complement strand
CGCGATGTCTTTCAGCGGGACCGCGGACCGTTCCACATGCTCCGGCGTCGCGCTTTTCATGAATTTCATCCCCCAGTCGATCAGGCTCCGGCTGAGACGCGGCTGCACGTAGAACGGGCTTTGCGAATTCAGCATCCATTTGAGTCCCTGGCGGACGATGCCGGGGGTAGCCAACGGGATAAAGTGACTCGGGCAAACGTAACCGCAGTTGCCGTAAGAGCAATTGTCCATAAAATCCGACCGGTCGAGTACCGTAACCTGATGTCCGGTCTGTTGCAGGTAGTAAGCAGAGCTCAACCCGATGATCCCCCCGCCGATGACGACCACATTTTTTTTCATAATGCTGTAAGCAGGCTTTTTTTCAGCCGTGCAAAAATAGGCGCTAATCGAACACCCCGTTTTTACCCTATCCAGCCATATTTTAACCAGTTTTTACCCGATTTTCACTGGACTATGATAATATCCGTAAATTGACTAATTTCATACAGAGTTCATGCAACGCTATCTTACTACAAGCCAAAACTGATCAACGATGAAAGTACTGCAATTCACCCTCCCGGTGCCGCATGACAGGACCGTCATCGTGCAAAAAGACGAACTCCCGCATTTCTATCCCCATCTTCACCGGCACCAGGAGGTCCAGCTGACTTGGGTCCAGCAGGGCGAGGGAACCCTGGTCGCAGAGAACAATATGTACGCTTTCCGGCCGGGCGATATCTTTTGGCTGGGTGTCAACCTCCCGCACGTGTTCCGGAGCGACCCCTCCTATTTCTCGCCCGCCAGCCGCAAAAAGGTGCGGACGCTCAACATCTTCTTCAATGTCAAGGGCCAGCTGGATTCCTTTTTCGAGCTGCCCGAGATCAAGAACCTCAAGAACTTTCTCGCGAACCGCCAAACGGGCTTCAAGGTACCGCCGCAGCATGTCGCCGAAGTATCGGCCAAAATGCTGAGCATGCAAAACAGTTCGGGCGTCGACCAGCTGATCCATTTCATCGAACTGCTCAGGCAGCTGAGCTCCTTTGCGGAACTCGAACCGCTGTCCTCCTGTTCGCAGCCGACCGCCTTCAGCGAGCACGAGGGCATCCGTATCGGGGCCATCTACAACTACATCATCCAGATGTACGACAAACCCATCACGCTCGAGGACGTCGCCAAACAGGCGCACATGACCCCGCAGGCTTTTTGCCGGTATTTCAAAAAACATACCTTGCACACTTTCGTCTCTTTTCTCAACGAGGTACGGATCAACGAGGCGTGTAAGAAGCTGACGGACGGCAATTACGACAGCATCGCCACGGTCGCCTACAACTGCGGGTTCAACAGCATCACCAATTTCAACCGTGTCTTCAAAAGCGTCACGCGAAAATCGCCGAGCGAATACGTGGACAGCTATTTCCGGCTCAACGCCGAACCATGCGAATGAGGCCAGACACCGGTCCGCGGGCCCATTGGGGTCCACTCCCCGCGATCCGGCTTGCCGAACCGCGGGCTACCGGTTCCGAACCATGCGGATGACACCGGACACGGGTCCGACCGACGTGTGCTGGTTCCGCGCAGCGAATTTCACGGTCACGGTCCGTTTGCCTTTCACCAATTCCTGCGGTATCGCATACCCGATCTCGTAGAATTTGCTTTGTTTGAAGGCCGTGAGGTTCTGTGTCGCGATCGTTTGACCGTCGACCTGGATGTCCCAGATGCGTCCGCGATGATCGTCTCCCCAATAATTGCACATGAGCGTATTGCCCGCCGCGCTGTCCACTTTGATCACGAAGGAGAACCAGCCGCCGTTTTCGGCGGCCCGCCATTTCCGGCCATGCGCGTCGCCGACGCCGAGTCCTTCGCCGGTGAACGAATGGTCTCTTTCGGGTTGCATCTCACCCAGCCGGAGCCGGTCGATGGTGCGGTCTTCCAGTTCCTGCCCGCGTTTTCTTTCCGCCGCATATTTCTGTTGCTCGACGGCCCATGTCGCCGGTGAAAAATAGTCCCAGTAAACGGAATAATATTCGTTCTCCGTCCGGTTGAACGGGATGAGCGTGACGTCTTCGGGATGGCCGACTGCCGAGGTCCGGAAGACGAGCCGGTCCTTGTCCGCCAGCGGGTGGACCCATTGGCTCGGGTCTGCGCTTTGCGAGACCAGCACGGGTATGCCTTTCACCGGATCGGGTTCGGTATCGCCCAGTTCGCCCGCCAGCAACACCGGCCCGTAAAAAAGCGCGATGCGGGACGCGTTGTCGGGAATGGCCATCGTATAGAGCGATTCGGGGAAACGGGCTTCGATCCTGTCGCCGTTCTTCCAGGTCCGGCGGATGTGGATATAACCGTCTTCACCGACCCCGGCCGGCACGGGAGTGCCGTTGACGGTCAGGCTCACGGTCCCCGACCAGTGCGGTTTGCGGATGCGTAGCAGGAAGGCCGCGGGATGCTTTGCCGTGACCGTCCACTTTACGAGGTCTTCCTTCGGCAGCCGCGTCTCCTGTACGATCGTAACGCCCTTTTCTTTCCAGTTGAGACGAGAAGGGATGAAAAGGTTCACATACAGGCTTGCGTCGCTGCCCCGCGAATAGATACTTTCTCCATATTTCACATGGTTTTCCATGCCCGAGCCCACGCAGCACGTGAAGGTGTTGAAGGGGTCGCTGTATTCTTTGTGCCCGCCCATGCGCAGCGGCGTAAAATAGGTCATCATGCCGGTGGCGTGGTCCTGCGTAGCGAGGATATGGTTGTAGAGCGCGCGTTCGTAGTAGTCCATCAGCGACGCGGACGGATGCCAGGCGAAGAGATGCCTTGTCAGCTTGAGCATGTTATAGGTGTTACAGGATTCCTCCGTATTGTCGGTGAGCTCGTCGTTCAGTTTCCCGGCCCGGCCGAGGTATTCATAGTCGCTGTTGCCGCCGGTCGCATAGGTGTGATCATCGACGATGATCGACCAGAAGTTGCGGGCAATGGCGCTGTCTGGGCCGCTCGCGGTCAACTCGTATTGCCGGGCGCAACCGATGACCTTGGGGATCTGCGTGTTCGAATGTTTGCCCGCCAAATCGTCCAGGCCGCGCGACAGCGAGTCGAGGATCCGCTTGTCGTGGAACTTATAGGAAAGCGCGAGGTATTTCTTTTCCCCGGTGATCGCATAGGTATTGGCGAGGACCTCGTTCATGCCGCCGTATTCGCAAAGCAGCATCTTTTGCACGGTGCTGTCGGAAAGGTGACCGACGATGGTGGCGGTCCAGTCCGCCATCGCTCTCTCGACGCCGAGCGCCTGGGCGTTGCCGCAATAGAGCCAGGCATCGAGCAGACCCGCCATCACTTTGTGCACCGTATACCAGGGCGACCAGGCGCCGTTAAGATCGAAACCGTGCGAGCGGATATGCCCGGCCGCGACTTCAGTCCACAGCGTGTCTTCGCGCGGGATCGCGCCCACGTAACCCGTCATGTCGATGAGACCCGGACCTGGTGCGCCTTTGCGCGCCTGCTGGCAGGCCGCCAGCTCGCTCACGATATAGTTCACCCGGTGAAGAAAGGCCGTGTCTCCCGTGGCTGCGTACTGCATCGAACACGCCGAGAGATAATGGCCCAGCGTATGACCCGCCAGACCCGAGGATTCCCAACCGCCATACCGCTGCGCCCGCGGCTGCAGGCGCGCATGCGCCCTGAATTCGGACAAGAGGCGGTCCGGCGCGATCGTGAGCAGGTAGCGCGCATCGGCCTCCATCGCCTGTTTGAAAGGCCCGTCCAGCAAACGCACGTCGCGGATCGAAAAAGGCGTCGCACGGATGGGTACCGCCGGCCTGACCTTCACGGCCGCATTCGCGTATTCGGGGACGTAGGACTGCGCCCGTAACCCGCCGGCCATCGCGGCCGTCAATATCGTTAACCAAAACGCCCGCTCCATGTCATCTTCCTCCCCCCGGGCAGTGCGCCCGCAAATAAGCAGTGAACAAATGCGACAGGTGCAGCGAAGTGCCCTCGCCTTCGCGGATCGCATGCGTCCGGTTGGGATACACCATTACCTGAAACTGCCGGTCGTACTTCACCAGTTCGTTGATGAGCTCTTCGGTGCCTTTGTAATGCACGTTGTCGTCGCCCGTGCCATGGATCACCAGCAGGTTGCCGCGCAGGTTCTTCGCATAATATAACGGCGATCCGCGTACGAAGTCCTCGCGGTTCTCCTGCGGAAGGCCCATATAGCGTTCCTGGTAGATGTTATCGTAAAGCAGCTGGTCCGCCACCGGCGCGATCGAGATGCCCGTCTTATAGATATCGGGATACTGGAACAGGAGGTTCAGCGTGGCGGAGCCGCCGCCGCTCCATCCATGCACCGCTATCCGGCTGCTGTCCACGAACGGCCATTGCAGGATCTTTTTGGCGGCCATGGCCTGGTCCCGGATATTGATGATGCCGATCTTCCGGTAGATGCAGTGCCTCCACGCGGCGCCTTTCGGCGCGGGTGTGCCGCGGCCGTCGAGACTGATCTGTATATACCCATCGGCGGCGATGTCGCCGGCATACAGCGGGGTGCCCGCCGACCCCGCCGCGTCCCTTACCGTAGTGGCCGCCGGTTCCGTGTATACATTGAACAACACCGGGTATTTCTTCGTGCTGTCGAAATCTTTCGGAAGGATCATCCATCCGTCCATCGTCACGCCGTCGCCGGTGGTCAGCTGGAACATTTTCACCGGGTATTGCGGCCGTCCGCCGCCGCGTCGCGGCTGTCCGTTCGTTTTGATCGTAGTATGTTTCGGCAGGCTGACCCATTCGGATACCGACTCATACAGGTGATTGGAAAAATTATGCGTGGCGTACGCCGCATTCGGCGAGATATTGTAATTGTGCGTCCCCTTCTCCCCTGCCGGCGAGATGAGCTCGAGCTTACCTTTTCCATTCAGCGGCACCCGGTACAGGTAGGCCTGTGTCGCATTGTCGGGCGAAGCCATGAAATAAGCAAACCCGTCTTTTTCATCGATGGCCTTGAGACTGATGAGGTCATAGTTGCCTTTGGTCAGCAGTGTCTCCTTCTTCCCGTCCCTGCTCTCTTTGAAAAGATGGCGCCACCCGTCCTTCTCGGAGACCCACAGGTAATCCTTGCCGCCGTCGATCCATTCCCAGCCCGTGGGGTCGTC
>DASZYU010000026.1:0-2813 GCA_035545215.1 Puia sp. | reverse complement strand
GATCCCGCTGGCCGCCGGCGTATTTTATCATGTGGCCGGCGAGAATGAAAGCCAGGATACAACCCGTATAGTCCTCAATGAAACGGCCGCGCGGGCATTGGGCTGGGCGGATAGCCGTAAGGCGGTGGGGCAGCGTGTCCGGTTGTATGCGACCAACAACCAACCTTGCATCGTTACCGGGGTGGTCAAAGATTTTCATTTCGAAGGGATGGGCAGCGCGATCCAGCCGGAGGTCTTTACGTCGGTGGAATTGATGCAGAGCTATCGCTATCTTTCTTTAAAGCTACGTCCCGGGAATGTCGGAAAGACGATCGCCGCCTTGCAAAAACAATGGGCGGAGCTGATGCCCGGAGCGCCATTCGAATACCGGTTCATGGACGACCGGCTCCGGTCCGTGTATGAGGGCGAGCTGCGATTGCGGAAGGCCGCGTTGACGGCGACGGGGCTGGCCATACTGATCGTGCTGCTCGGGATCATCGGTTTGGTTTCCGCCAGTGTCCAACGCAGGACCAGGGAGATCGCCATCCGGAAGGTTATCGGGGCAAGCGTGCCGGGTATCGTCCGGCTTTTCCTGAGAGAGTATCTGCCGGTGTTGGGGATCGCAGGCGTGGCAGCCAGCGGTCCGGCGTATTGGATGATGGAGCGGTGGCTGGATGACTATGCCACGAGAATCACGATCACCCCATGGCCGTTCCTGGCGGCGTTGGGCTGTCTGGCGGTGGTGATGTGCGGGTTGATCGTAGCGCAGACGTCGAGGGCCGCGATGGCAAACCCCGTGAAAAGTCTGAAGGAGGATTAGTGATGCCAGTTCATGGCGATCCAGCCGGCGAGCTCCATGCACCAGGCCAATCCCAGATGTACGGTGAGACCCCCGAGGATGGAACGGGTTCGGGCGGCGAGGACGCCGAGGATGAGACCGCCGAAAAACGAAGAGATACACTCGCCGAGCGGTTTGCCGAAATGAATGGTGCAATAGAATGCCGCCATCGGCAGGATGGCGTCGGTACCCGCAAACCGGAGAAGGGCGATGACGAGGAGACCCCGGAAAAATAGTTCGATGCCGAGAAAATCGAGGCCATAGGAAAGCTCATAGAGCAATTTCCAGGGCCAGGAGGGATGGGCATAGCCATCGATAAAAGACAGATTACGCAGCTTCGGGTATACCGATTGAAAATCGGGTTGTGTCGCGGCCAGCGCGATCAACGGCAGGACGGCCAGCAACAAAAGGAAATAGGGGGCCAGTTTGTTGTTCCGGCGGGTAAGGCCGACGGCGGCGGCAAGGTTTTCGCGGTTGAGGTTTTCCGCGGCAAGGTTTTCCCGGTCGGGGTTTTCGCCGACAAGGTTTTCGCGGTCAGGCTTTTCCCGGTCGGGGTTTTCGCCGGCGAAGAGACCGCCCTTGTACATGGCGAACAAAAAGATGAAAAGCAGCAAAAGTTTTAATGGAAGTTGCAGGACAAGCGCCGTGTAGCGATCCCAGGGCGGGGTGATGCCTTGCGGTAAAGGCAGCGACCAGTGGACCATCTTCAGCGAGAAATACAGACAGGCCAACGCCAGGATCAGCAGCATTTTCGGTTTGAAGTACCCGGAGGGCGGCGCCGATGCCGAGATCTGGATGGATTTGCTGCGGCCGCCGCGGAGGGTAGGGGCGGCCGTTAGTGAACGGTCCTTGTAGCCCCATTCGAACTGCAGTCCCCAGACCAGCGCGACGACGAGGGCATAGAATCCGAAGAAACCGCCGAGGGCCGCATACCAGGGCAAGGCCTGGATCCGCCATTCGATGCCAAAGGTGTAGTTGCCGGCGACGAGGGCGGCGACAAAGAGCAAGGTGATGAATAAAGCGGGTCGCGAGCTGTTACGAAGATAATCTGCGAAGTAGCGGATAAAGGCACGCATTATCCGACAAAGCTTTCTTTCATTTTACCGAGCAGGTCCGTGCCGAGCATCTTCTGCGTCAGCTTGAGCATGTTCAAAAATGATTTACCACGGGAGATGCCATGACCGATGATCACCGGTTTGGTGATGCCCAGCACGGGGGTGCCGCCGTAATATTCGAAATCGAACCGTTCGAAGAATTCGCTTTCCGTCTTATGTTGTTGGGAGATGTCGTATAGCGATTCGGCGAGCTTGAGGATGACATTGCCGGTAAATCCTTCGCACACGGTGACATCGGCTTTATCGAGGAGGATATCGCGGCCTTCCACGTTGCCGATGAAATTGAGCTGTTTATTCTCTTTGAGGAGGGGATAGGTCGCCTGAGCGAGGAGATTGCCTTTGCCTTCTTCTTCGCCGATATTGAGGAGACCGACGCGTGGATTGTCGATGCCCAGGATATGTTGGGCGTAGAGTGAACCGAGAACGGCGAACTGGTTGAGATTTTCCGGTTTGCAGTCGGCATTCAGGCCGACGTCGAGCAGAACGCCTGTCTTACCGTTTTCTTTGGGGATGACGGTAGAGATCGTGGGGCGTTGGACGCCTTCGATCGGTTTCAGGCTGAACAGTGCGCCTACCAGCATAGCCCCGGTGTTCCCGGCGCTGATGAAGGCATCCATCTTACCCGAAGCCAGCAGGTGGAAGCCAATGGCGATGGAGGATCTGGGCTTTTCTTTGAGCGCTTTGGTAGGATGTTCGTGCATGCCGATGACCTCGGGGGCGTGGACGACATTGACCGATGCGGCAGGAATGGAATATTCTGCCAACAAGGGCCGGACCTGGTGCTCGTCTCCTACCAACCATAGGGTCACCGGCGTCTGAACCGTTTGCAGATAAAGCTGGATGCCTCTGACCGCTTCGAGCGGCGCAAAGTCACCCCCCAT
>DASZYU010000025.1:0-9592 GCA_035545215.1 Puia sp. | reverse complement strand
TGTGCTCCTCAGCAGTCAGGCTTGCATGTTTAAAGGCACCTGGGAATTTGACGGAGATGATCCCCCCGTATCCCCGGTAAAGGCTTCGAATGCTGGTGTATACCTGGTGAGAAGGCAACGGGCGGATGAATCTCCGAATTATTTCTGGACCGCGGATTTCAAAACATTCAACCGGATTACTGACATACATCCGGAACGTGCCTGCAACTGGCTGACTACTGAGCTTGTTACGTGGCGACTGCCCGACGGTAACACCTGTCAGGGGATACTGTACAAACCGGAAGATTTTGATCCGGGAAAAAAATATCCCCTGATATTTCATTACTATGAGAACGTTTCAGAAGGGTTGCATGAATTTATAAGGCCGCAGATGACGCGCGGGCCGCTTAATATCCCATACTACGTGAGTAATGGCTACCTGGTATTTACCCCGGATATGCATTACAGGATCGGTCATCCCGGTCAAAGCGTCGTCAATACCATTGTCTCGGCGGCTGAGTGCTTATCCAGGCGGCCGTATGTTGATGCCCGGCACATGGGCATTCAGGGTCATAGCCGCGGCGGATGGGAAACCAATTATATCCTCACGCATACCCATTTGTTTGCGGCCGCCATGTCCTCCTCCGGCTTTTGCGATTATGTAGCACTGTACAATGGGGCACGCCTGCTTCGGTCGGGCATCAGCAGGCAAACGACGTATGAGAAGGTTTATCAACGGATCGGAACCACGTTATGGGATCGCCCCGACCTGTACATCGAAAACTCACCGATCTTTCAGGCGGCAAAGGTGACTACGCCAGTTCTGATGATGGCCAATAAAGTGGACAATGATGTGCCCTTTGAAGAAGGTGTCCAGCTGTTCACTGCGCTCCGGCGGCTTGGCAAACGAGCCTGGATGCTTCAGTACGATGGCCAGAGCCATCTGGTGACCTCTGAAAGGGCAATGACGGATCTCGAAACGAGAATGAAGCAATTTTTCGATGTTTATTTAAAAGATTCGGCCTGTCCCCGGTGGATGCTTTACGGCATTCCCGCGAAAGATAAAGGAGTGGAGGATGGATTGCAACTTGTTTATGAAAAGGATGCCAGGACGGGTAGGTGGGTTAAGCCTGCTGAGGGCGGGTTGCTGACGGAGGAAGAAAAGAAAAGGGCGGAGTCGTTGGAGCACAGAAGGGCTACGACGGTGACCATACAGTGACTGGTGCCCGGTGACCCTTGCTCGGGTAAGCCAGCCTGATTATAGTGTTGGCGGTAAAAGACATGTTTCAAAACTTTAAGCATCTCCGGCAAACAAAACACACGCATAACCCTGTTGATGACGCGAAGGGCAATGCGGAGGCATTGTTGAATTTAAAACATGTTTTCGGAACGTCTTTCTACTTTCCCCGTCCCATGCCTCGTCTGTCAAACTCCTCGTGAATGCTCGGATGATTCGGTAAGTTCGGAAAAGTACCATCGGCCGCCATCAGCTTGTGTCCATCGTAGTCCAGGTAGTCGACTTCCTTATAAAAGGCCTTCCAGATAATATCGTTGAGCTTCAGGAACGTTTCCGGCGCCAGCTTCCGTCTCGACCTGCTGAAACCACTCCTGGTGATCCTACGGATGCTGAACTGCTTGTTTGGCGTGTGAGCCCAAAGGGCTCTCGGTTAATTTTGGGATCGGAAAGAAAAAAGTTGCTATTTTCACGACTTGGACCAATCCGCGCCACATACCAGGGACCGGGAACTTTTTGCCGCTATCGCTGAAGGCGATGAAACGGCCTTCCGTGTTCTTTTCCAGACGTATGCACCGAGACTAATGACCTATCTTGTCCGGCTGACCAAAACGGAGGCAGGTGCGGACGAGATGATACAAAATACTTTTATTCGCGTGTGGCTGGCCCGGGCAAAGCTTGCCGACATCGAAACCCCCGATAAGTGGATCTTTAGGCTTGCCACCAATGAAGCCTACAGTTTTCTTCGCGTCAGAGCGCGACACGAGGAAGTATTGGCCGCCGTACGCGCAGAGGGCGGCCCCGAGCCAGTTCTCCAGCCTTCTGACACAACTGCATATCGCGAGCTGAAAGCAGCCATTGCCGAGGCGATCGCGCGCTTACCCGGGCGGCGACGGCAGATTTACCTGATGAGCCGCGAGCGCGGCATGCGGCAACAACAGATCGCCGATGAATTGGGAATTGCGCTCTCAACCGTGAAAAATACCCTGGGCGAGGCTATGGAGGCTATCCGCCAACACCTGACAGTGCGGGGTCTGCTGATGTTGGCCGTACTTTTTACCCTTCGTTAAAAAAAATGTTTGCGGCGGGTAGTACCTTTTTCCCGCCGATGCTTCCTATTATACGGAGCAATCCAAATCACCTGACATGAACGACGAACGGACGGAATACCTGCTGGAGGCCTACCTCGATAACCGGCTCTCGGATAGCGAATGGTCCGAGCTGCGGGCGATACTCGCGGATGCCGATCGTGAAAATGAAATAAAGGACCTGCTGCAGGCGGGTATGGAGCGCCAGCCGCCGGGCCAGCTTTACCTGGAAAGAGATTATGACGCACTGGCGAGCCGGATCATGGGGGTAGACCTCCCGACGGCAAGGGTCAGGCGCCTGCCGCTTCGCTGGGCTGTCGCTGCCGCAGTGTTTGTTTTGCTAGCGGGCATTTTCCTGCTGACCCGCCACGTGCACCGGGATTCGTCGGAGGTCGGGAAGATCGCCCGCGATGTAGCTCCCGGCGGCAACAGGGCCATCCTGACGCTGGCAAATGGGACGCAGATCGTGCTGGATAGCGCGGCCAACGGAGAACTGGCCGTGCAGGGAAAGATGAGGGTGTTCAAGACGGCAGGTGGGGAGCTGAAATACCAGCCGGGTGCAACCGGCGAAGACGTTGGGACGGCCTATAATACGCTGGTCACGCCGCGGGGCGGCCAGTATCATCTTATTCTTCCCGATGGCTCACAGGTATGGCTGAACGCGGCTTCTTCGATCAGGTATCCGACGGCATTCAGCGAAGGCCGGAGAAGCGTGTCGATGACCGGCGAAGCGTATTTTGAAGTGGCGGAAAACCGCGCTAAGCCTTTCCAGGTAAAGATCGGCGACCACGCGGCTGTGGATGTGCTCGGTACGCATTTTAATGTCAACGCCTACTCCGATGAGCCGGACATCCGGACGACGTTGCTGGAGGGCTCGGTCAAGCTGTCGCAGGGTACAAAGGGAGTGTTGATCCGGCCAGGCGAGCAAGGCCTGGTTTCCAACGGTGGGATCGTCGTCAGAGAGACGGATACCGGTGCGGCCGTCGCCTGGAAGAACGGTTTTTTCCAGTTCAAGGATGCGGATCTTGCGACGGTGATGCGGCAGCTAGCGCGTTGGTATGACATCACGGTACGTCTGGAGGGCGGCGCGGGCAATGCGCAATTTAGCGGGAAGATAGGCCGGGACCTTACGCTGACGCAACTACTGGACGGGCTATCGCATCAAAAGGTACACTACCGGCTGGAGGAGGGCCGAAGGCTGGTCATTACACCGTAAGGGACCGGCTAAGTTGGATTCAAATACCGGCGATATTCGGAAAGACCGGGCAGAAAAAAGCCGGGGATGTTGGTCGCATTCCCGGCGAAGGTTGCCTGGGTTAACCCATCTAATCAAATCTTTCGAGGAATCAATTAACGTTTAACCCAAACACTGCAAAAGTATGCTTTTTTCTAACCGCGGCAAGGCTCCGCTATGGCCGCACATGTGGAAGGTAGTGAAACTGACTGTCTTTTTTCTAACCATCGGCCTGCTGCATGCCTACGCTTCGGGCAACGCACAACAGGTGACCTACTCGGGGAAGGATATACCGCTGGCAACGGTCTTCTCCGCGATCGAGAAGCAGACCGGTTATGTCTTTTTTTACCGGACGGAAGACCTCTCGGCGGCGAAGCCCGTAACAGTAGCCTTCCGCAATACAAAACTCGCCGATGCGCTCGATGCGTGTTTTCATGGCCAACCGCTGAATTTTGTGATCCGCAATAAGACGGTCTTCGTGACGGCCGCTGAACCCACGACTGTGCCCAGCTCTGAAACCACGAATGCGCTTGCTACCGATACCGCCGTGCTTCCTTCCGGCCTGCGGGGCCGCGTCACCGACTCTTTGGGCGCCCCGTTACAAGGCGCGAATGTCCTGCTGAAGGGCACCGCGCGGGGTACGACTACGGACACGGCGGGATATTTTGAACTGAGCCCGGTCAGGGCGGGTGCGGTGATTGTGGTCTCGTATTCCGGGTTGGAAACGCAGGAGATCAAAGTCAGGGTAAGGAGCTCGCTTGCGATCACGCTATCGCATAAGTACAGTCCGCTGGACGAAGTGCAAGTGATTGCCTACGGCACGACAACGAAGCGTTTGAATACCGGGGATGTGTCGACCGTGTCTTCGAAAACGGTAGGGGACCAGCCGGTCGCGGACCCGCTGGCCGCGCTGGAAGGACGGGTACCGGGACTAATCGTTACACAGACCAACGGGCTTCCGGGGGCAGCGTTCAATGTGCAGATCAGGGGACAGAATTCGCTGATCAACGGCAACGACCCCTTGTACATCGTCGACGGAGTGCCGTTCGGTTTTGCAAATGCGGACCTGCAGCTGAGCGGCGGGGCGGTGGGGAATCAAAGCCCTTTTCGCGTGATCAACCCGGGCGACATCGAAAGCATCGAGGTACTGAAGGATGCGGATGCGACGGCTATATACGGCTCCCGCGGCGCGAACGGCGTCATCCTGATCACGACCAGGAAAGGTAGGGCCGGCAAATTGAAACTGGACCTGAATGTCAACACCGGGTTTGGGCAGGTCGGCAAGGAGGTGAAGTACCTCAACCTGCAGCAATACCTCGCGATGCGGCATGAGGCTTTCGCGAATGACGGCGCGACGCCCGATCCTGCGGTCGACTATGATCTGCTCGCCTGGGACACGACGCGCTACACGAACTGGCAAAACGTGTTTTCTTCCAACAGCAGCCGGTACGACGACGACGAGATCGGCTTGTCGGGGGGTACGGCGCAGTTGCAGTGGTTGCTGGGTGGCAACTATCACCGCGAGACGACCGTGCTGCCCTCGAGCCTTGCGAATTACAGGAACGGTGTGCGGCTGAATATTTTCTCAACATCTCTTGACAAGCGTTTCACCTTGTCGGCGTCTGCCAACTATAGCAATGTGCAGCTGAACCTGCCGGTAGCGGACCTTTTCGGGGCGGCCAACCTTCCGCCGGATGCTCCGTACCCGGTGGATGCTTCGGGCAACCTGGTGTGGAGCGAAAACGGCGGCAGCTACGAGAACCCGTTTGCTTACCTGCGGCAGAAATACAACGGCAACACCAAAAACCTGCTCTCAAGCCTGCTTCTGAATTACCATCTGTTGCACGGACTGGATGTTCGGCTGAATGCCGGCTATACCGAGACGCATGTGTTGCAAACGAGCGAGTTTCCGCTTAGTTCACAGAATCCAGCTTACAATCCTGTGGCGCGGGCCAATTACGACCAGGCCGGTTATACTTCGTGGACACTGGAGCCGCAGCTGAGCTATAATGATACCATCGGCGGGTTGAAGCTGGCTCTCCTGCTGGGCGCTACCTTCCAGCAGGACCTCAACCAGGGGAACTCGGTGATCGCGTCCAATTTCACCAGCGACGCGTTGCTCGCCAACCTCGGTGCGGCGGCAAATGTCTCTACGGCGTCCTACTACGATCTGTACCGTTATGATGCGGCCTTCGCGCGGGCGACAGCGAACTGGGAAAACAAATATATCCTGAACCTGACGAGCCGCAGGGACGGCTCCTCGCGTTTTGGGCCGGGCAGGCAGTTCGCGGATTTTGGCGCCGTCGGTGCGGCGTGGATATTCTCGGAAGATCGGTTCTTCAAACGCATGCCCGTCCTGAGCTACGGCAAGCTGCGGGCGAGCTACGGATCGACGGGCAATGACCGGATCGGCAATTACAATTATCTCGATACCTATTCCGCAGATTACGGTACGTACAATGGCGTGTCGGGGCTGGCGCCGACCCGGTTGTTCAATCCGGATTACGCATGGGAAGCCAACCGGAAGGCCGAGGCGGGTATCGAACTGGGATTCTTCAGGGACCGGCTGGTCCTTATGGCGAGCTATTTCAACAACCGCAGTAGCAACCAGCTCTTGCAATATGCGCTGCCGAGCCAGACGGGCTTTACGAGCGTGTTGGAGAATTTCCCGGCGCTGATCGAGAACAGGGGCTGGGAGTTTACGCTGACGACTGCCAATATCCGGACCAGGCATTTCACCTGGACGACGACGGCCAACCTGACGGCCGCTTCCAACAAGCTGGTGGCGTTTCCGGGGCTTGACAGCTCGAGCTACGCCTATACCTATGTTGTGGGCCAACCGCTGTCGCTGATGCGGGTGTTCCATTACAAGGGGATCGATCCTGCTACAGGGCTCTATTCCTTCACCGGCACCGACTGGCCGACGGACCTCACCGACTATAAGGATATCATCGTCAACTATTACGGCGGGATCAACAACCATTTTTCGTTGAACAGTTGGCAGCTGGATCTCTTTTTCCAGTTCGTCAAGCAGAATGGTCGCAACTATATCGCGAGTTCGGGCCATAATCCCGGGACGCCGTATAACCAGCCGTCGGATGTGTTGAAAAGGTGGCAGAGAGCAGGCGACAACACCGACGTGCAGCGGTTCAGTCAGGATTACAACGGGTTTCAGTCGTACGTGAACTATGCGTATTATTCGGGCGGCCCGGTGACAGATGCTTCCTTTATCCGGCTGAAAAACGTGGCGCTGTCCTATTCTTTCCCGGCGTCGGTGACGCGCAGGTTGTGTGCTTCCTCGCTGAGGGTTTATGCGACCGCGCAGAACCTGTTAACCATCACGGGGTATCGCGGCGGGGACCCCGAAACACAGTCGCTCAGTACCATGCCGCCCTTGCGCGTCATTACCGGCGGATTACAAATCACTTTTTAAAAACGAGCAAATGAGACCTCATCATACGATCTATAGCCTGGTCCTCGCGGTTTTTCTTTTCGCGTCCTGCAAGAAGTTCGTCCAAATACCTCCGTCGCCCCTGCAGATAGCGGGCAGCGATGTGTTTGCCGATGACCAGTCCGCGACATCCGCCCTGACCGATATTTTTTTGAACATGTCCGCGAGCGGGAGCGGCTTTTCAAGCATCAACATGACGCGGCTGGGCGGCATGTATACCGATGAAATGACCTACACGCGGCCACAGGCTGCTTTTCAGCAATTCGAAGCCGGTCATCTGAGCAACGACAATTCCTCCGTCGCCGGCACCTGGCAGGAAATATACACGTATATCTACCAGGCGAATTCGGTGATCGAACGCCTGGCGGGCAATAAAGCGGTGAGTCCCGCGGTGAACCGGACGCTGACCGCCGAAGCGCTTTTCGTGCGGGCGTATTGCTATTTCTATCTCGCCAATCTTTATGGTGACGTGCCGCTGGTGCTCACCACCGACTATATCCGGAACCAAAAACTCCCGCGAACGCCGGTCGCTACCGTGAATGCGCAGATCGTTTCCGATCTGAAAGCATCGATCGGCGGACTGGGACCGGACGGCGGGGCGGGCCACCGGGTGCTGCCGAGCGATTGGGCGGCGCGGTCACTGCTGGCGAGGGCTTACCTCTACGATGGAGATTTTCCCAATGGATTTCTTTATGCCGATAGCGTCATTCGATCGGGTCTCTTTCCGTTGGCGTCCAGTCTTGCGAATGTATTTCTTGCCGGCAGTCCGGAAGCCATCTGGCAACTGGCGCCGTATTCCGACGCGATCGCCGACACCTGGGAAGGCTACAGCTTCGCCCCTACGAGGGCGACAGTGATCCCGCAATATGTGCTGAATAATTATCTTATGAACGCCTTTGAGCCGGGCGACAAAAGAAAGACGACGTGGACCGGGGTGAACACGGTTTCGGGAGCAGCTTATTATTATCCCTACAAATACAGATCGCGACAGCACACCGGCACCGAATCGCATATGGTCTTCCGCTCGGCCGAGCTCTACCTGATCCGCGCGGAATGCGCCGCGCAAACGCAGAACACGGCGGGTTGCATCCAGGACCTCAACCTGCTGCGGTCGCGCGCGGGGCTCGCGCCACTGGCGGATACCACCGATGCCGGTTTTTGCCTGCAGGCGGTGATGCAGGAGCGGCGTGTCGAGCTCTTTGCCGAGAACGGACACCGGTTCTTCGACCTGGTGAGGACGAAGACGGCGGATGCGGTGCTCGGTCCGGAGAAAACAAACTGGACGACAGACTCCAAACGGTGGCCGGTACCGCTGGCTGAACTCAAAACAAACCCGGCGCTCGTCCAGAACCAGGGCTACTAACTGCATTCGTTCACGACAAATAAAGATGATCGATGACAAAGAAGCTAGTTTCTTTTTTGATAGGGATGTGCGTGACCTTCTCCGGCGTACGTGCACAGGGGATCGATATCGACGGCGGCCACCTCGGCCTGCAGGTCGGTGACAGCCTGCCTTCGATGGTGCTCGAATATGTGCTGAACGTGCGCGGCGGGAAAATCGATACGCGGGAGCTGCGGGGAAAATACCTGATCCTCGACTTTTGGGATATCCATTGCGGCAGTTGTATCGATGCCTTCCCGCGGATGGAGCATCTGCAGCGGTTGTTTCCGGACCAGCTGCGGATCGTGCTGGTGGGGCCGCAGACCGAGGCCGAACTGAAGAAACACCCGGTGGTCTTTGGGAAGCTGCCGTCGCTCGCCGCAGTCACGGGGGACACGATACTGCATCGGCTGTTCCCGCATCAGGTGGTCCCCCATCATGTATGGATCGATAGAACCGGGAGAGTAATCGCGATCACCGACGGACTAAATTCCGACAGCAGCCATGTCGCCCGGCTGTTGAAAGGCGAGAAAGTGGTGGTGAGCTCAAAACGTCCGATCGGCTTTAGGCGGTATGACAGACTGATCAGCCTGTTCCGTCTTCCCATTCGGCCGAGGTATTATTCGTTGCTATTCGGCGCGATGCCGGATCATCAGACCTTCGGTTTCCCGGGCGTCGATTCTGCGACCGGCCGGGTGAATACCTATACCTTTTACAACTATTCGATCCTCGAGCTGTATAAGGCCTGGCTGGATCATGATCGACCGGGCTCGCCATTCTACCGGAAGAACCGGATCATCGTGGACAGCGCGATCCGGGATATGGTCAGCTATCCGGGATATAATGACGCAATGGCCGATCAGCTGGAGGCAAAATATACCTTCAGTTATGAAATCAGCGTCGAACCAAAGGCCGCCGACAGCCTATTTGCCTTCATCGGTGCGGATCTGAACCGGTTTTTCGCGGTCAACTACGGCATTCATGGAGGCATAGAGACAAAGCGGATGCGGTCACTGGTTATCTCGATCGCAGACCGATCGAAATTGAACAAGGATACGGGCCGCGAACGGCAGTTTTTCGGGCATGATACGGCTTATGCGGTTGCCGATTATCCTTGTGACGTTGCGCTGAGCACCATCGCGGTACGCTTGCAGGATCTTCCGATGCCGGTCGTGGACAATACGGGTTATCATGGGAAGATCACGCTTACGGTCCGACGCGACAT